>CAYRLR010000264.1:0-4555 GCA_964424975.1 uncultured Anderseniella sp. | reverse complement strand
GGCCGCAAGAAGCTGGCGGCAGAACTGCAGGCGGAAGACTTCTCGACGGTTGAAAAGGACGCGCTGGCGCAGGTTGCCTGCGGTGCCACGGTTCTCGATATAAATGCCGGCGTGGTCTATAACTCGAACCCAAATCCGAACGAAACCGAACCGCCTTTGATGCGCAAGATGATCGAGCTTGTTCAGGGGCTGGTCGATGTTCCCTTGTGCATTGACTCAAGCGTGCCTGCTGCCTTGACCGCAGGCCTCGAAACCTGCAAGGGCCGCCCGCTGCTGAATTCGGTCACCGGTGAGGAGGAACGGCTGGAAGCAATCCTGCCGCTCGTCAAAAAGTATGATGTGCCCGTGGTGGCTATTTCCAATGACGACACCGGCATTTCAGAAGACCCGGACGTTCGCTTCGCCGTTGCCAAGAAGATTGTCGAGCGGGCTGCCGATTTCGGTATTCCTGCACATGACATTGTGGTCGACCCGCTGGTCATGCCGGTAGGCGCCATGGGCACAGCCGGGCTTCAGGTGTTTGCGCTGGTGCGGCGCCTGCGCGAGGAACTCGGCGTCAACACCACGTGTGGTGCATCCAACATTTCATTCGGCCTGCCAAACAGACATGGCATCAACAACGCCTTCCTGCCCATGGCCGCAGCGGCAGGCATGACATCGGCCATCATGAACCCGGTGCAGGCACCTGCGACGCTGAAGCAGATTGAAGAGCGTATCGCCGAACTCGCTGCCATGGGAATCGTGATACCGGAGGGCATCGACATGGACGCGCTGGTGCCTCTCATCGGTCTTGGCTCCACCAAGTCTACGCCGTCCAGGGAGATCGAGGCCATAAAGGCCGCCGACTTCCTGATGGACAATGATGCATCCGGCGGCAACTGGATCAGGTTCAACAAGCCGCCTGCAAGTGCAAACGCACCGCTGGGCGCGCGTGGGGATCGCGAAGGCCGCCGGCGGCGCAGGAATTAGCAGCAGGAATCGGGGACAGGCATGGCAGACGGCGGACGCAGCGACGCACTTATTGTATTTACGCCGTCCGGCAAACGCGGGCGCTTTCCGATAGGCACACCGGTTCTGCAGGCAGCCCGTGCGCTCGGCGTCGACATTGACAGCGTATGCGGCGGCCGTGCCATCTGCGGTCGTTGCCAGATCACACCGTCCATCGGGGATTTCGCCAAACACGGTATTACCTCGAAGCCTGAAAACCTTGGCCCGGTCACCAGTGTAGAAATTCGCTACAATGAAAAGCGCGGCCTGAAAGCCAATCGCAGGCTATCGTGTCAAACCCTGATGCAGGGCGACTGTGTGGTGGACGTGCCACCTGAGAGCCAGGTGCACAAGCAGGTCGTGCGCAAGCGCGCCGAAGTGCGCGACATCAAGCTGAACCCGGTCACCAAGCTGTATTTCATCGTCGTCGATGAACCGGATATGCATCACCCGTCCTCGGATCTGGAACGGGTCTACAATGCGTTGAAAGCCCAGTGGGGTATTGAAGACGTCACCTGTGACCTGGCCATCATGCAGGCGCTGCAGTCAGCGCTTCGCAAGGGCCAATGGCGCATTACACTGGCCGTCCATCACCGCATGGCCAGCAAAACCGCCCGCATCACAGCGATCTGGCCAGGGTTTCATGATCGCGCCTACGGCATGGCGGTTGATGTGGGGTCAACCACAATCGCAGCCCATCTGTGCGACCTGTCCACCGGGGAGATCAAGGCATCAGCCGGATTGATGAACCCGCAGATCCGCTTCGGTGAAGACCTGATGAGCCGGGTTTCCTACGTGATGATGAACCCCGGCGGCGACAAGGAAATGACCGCCGTTGTGCGCGAAGCCCTGAACGACCTGGCGCGCCAGGTGGCAACAGAAGCCGGGATCGATCTGTCCGACATTCTCGAGATTGTCCTGGTTGGCAATCCGGTCATGCATCATCTCATGCTGGGAATTGACCCCACCGAACTGGGCGGGGCTCCCTTCGCGCTCGCCACCGGCCTGCCGGTCACCCGGCCTGCGCGTGAGTTTGATCTTGAACTCAATAATGGTGCCTATGTTTATGTGTTGCCCTGCATTGCCGGCCATGTCGGTGCAGATACTGCAGGTGTCGTGCTGTCGGAAAGCCCGCATCTGTCGGACAGGATGATGCTGGTTGTCGATGTCGGCACCAATGCGGAAATCGTTCTGGGTAACAAGGATCGGTTGCTGGCGTGTTCATCTCCCACCGGGCCTGCATTCGAAGGCGCGCAGATTTCATGCGGCCAGCGCGCTGCACCCGGCGCGATCGAGCGGGTGCGCATCGACCCCGACACCCTGGAACCTCGGTTCAAGGTGATCGGTTGCGACCTGTGGTCGGATGAAGCGGGATTTGATGACGAGACTGCCGCCACCGGGATCACCGGCGTGTGCGGGTCGGCTATCATCGAAGCCGTGGCAGAGCTGTATCTGTCCGGCGTCATCAATCAGGATGGCCTGTTTGACGGTGCCATGGCTGCAAAGTCCCCACGCGTCATACAAAACGGCCGCACCTTCGCCTACGTGATCCGCGAAGGCGAACCCCTGATTTCCATCACCCAGAACGATGTCCGCGCCATCCAGTTGGCCAAGGCCGCGCTTTATGCGGGGGTGCAGTTGCTGATGGACAAGCTGGACCTGAAGAAAGTCGACACCATCCGTCTGGCGGGTGCCTTTGGCAGCCATATAGACGTCAAGTATGCCATGATACTGGGATTGATCCCCGATTGCGACCTTGCCCACGTTCACTCTGCCGGTAATGCCGCGGGCACCGGTGCACGGATTGCGCTGTTGAATACCGAAGGCCGCGACGAGATTGAAGAGGTGGTCAGGCGGATCGAGAAGATTGAAACAGCGGTCGAGCCATTGTTCCAGCAGCACTTCATTGAAGCCATGGCGATGCCGCACAAGACGGCACCGTTCCCAAATCTGGCCTCGGTCGTGAAGCTGCCGCCAACCAAGGAAATCACACCGGTTGGAGCCGATGGCGGCGAAGGCCGTGAGCGCCGCCGCAAACGCCGCGGCTAAAACGCGAAAAACTTTAACCTCTTGCACACGGCACAGTTCCTGTCAGACTCCACCGCAGGGACAGCTTACAGACACAGCACGGGAGGTCACGGCATGCCTTTGACCAAGCAGAAGGCAGAGCATTTCGAGCAGCTTCACAATCGCGAAGACAAGATTCTGATGTTGCCGAATGCCTGGGACAAGGGGTCTGCCAGAATGCTGCAGGCCATGGGTTATGAAGCGATTGCCACAACCAGCGCCGGCTACGCCTTCAGTGTCGGCAAACGCGACTGGCCCGGCGAAGTCAACCGCAAGGAGGCGCTGGAACACTGTGCCATGATGGTGAAAGCTACCCCCCTGCCCGTATCGGCAGATCTTGAAAACGGCTTTGGCGCCAGACCCGAGACAGTGGCCGAAACCATCCGCCAGGCGGCAGGCACCGGATTGGCCGGTTGCACGATTGAAGACACCACCGGCAAACAAGACCAGCCGATTTTCGACTTCACCCACGCAGTGGAACGCATCACCGCAGCAGTCGAAGCCCGCCACTCGCTCAAGCGGCCGTTCATGCTGACGGCGCGCGCGGAAAACTTTCTGCATGGCCGGCCCGATCTTGATGACACGATTTCACGCCTGATTGCATTTGAGGCAGCCGGCGCTGATGTGCTTTATGCGCCCGGACTGTCATCCATCGAGCAGATAGAGCGCGTGTGTGAAGCAGTCACAAAGCCGGTCAATGTGGTGATCGGAACAGCTGCCTCGCATTTCACCGTGACGGATTTGCTGGACTGTGGTGTGCGGCGCATTTCGACCGGATCATCATTTGCGCGCGCGGCCATAGGCGGGTTCCTGCAGGCCGCACGCGAAGTGCGTGACAAGGGCACATTTGAATATGCCCAGTACGCCGCCAGCTTTGCCGAGATCGAAGCCCTGCTGGAACAGGCGAAGAAGGCGTAAATCTAGCCGGCCAGTGCCCGCTCCACAAAGTCCAGCCGGTCCTGACCGTAGAACATTTCCTCGTCCACAAAGTATGTCGGCGCGCCAATGACACCGCGTATGACCGCTTCGGTGCAGTTGCGCATCAACTCGGCCTGCGTGCCATCAGACATGGCCTCGGCTATCAACGCATCGGCATCAGTGAAGCCGGAGGCAACCACCAGTTCGGCCACAACACCTGCATCGGCAATATCACGATCATGCAACCAGAGCGCTTCCAGGACCTTGAGGCTCAACCGGTCGACATCACCGGTTTCACCGCGCATTACAGCGTTCTGGCCCGCGATGACAATGCCTGACGGTAGCTCAACCGGACCCATGTGATGTACCGGTTCACGCAACAACGCGATATCCAGATGCGCCGCGACGCGTAGCGCATCGTGCATGGCATAGTTGCGCAGGATGGCCGGACGCTTTTCGAACGGTGTCGATTTGAGCGGCTTCATGGTCTGCGACAGCAGGATGGGCCGATGCAGCACGCGACGGTGGTACTTCGCCGCCAGCGCATTGAGCCTGGCCGCGCCGAGCAGTGTGAAATTTGACC
>CAYRLR010000263.1:0-4589 GCA_964424975.1 uncultured Anderseniella sp. | reverse complement strand
GGTCGAACGACAACAAGCTGCCCATCCAGATAAAAGACCAGACCTGGTACTGGGGGCCGTTTGCCATAGCCAGATCAGACTAAAGCGTGTTGCACTCAATAGGGTTCATTTGACCGCGTTTTCGGGTTTGCTGACAAGGCATGCTTGTCGCCGTGGTCTGGTTGACCACAAGACGAGCATAACGATGCTCAGCAGGCCTGAAAACGCGGCCTTCGGTGGGCCAAATCCGTCCATCGGCGTTGTTGCGTCTCTCGCCCGATACACAAGCATCGCGCCACGAGCCGCGCCTAGCCGAATGAACGGATTTGACCCCATCAAATTGAACCCTATTGAGCGCAACACGCTTTAACTTGTCAGACCCGATCCCGTCTTGACTGAAGCAACACCGGATACCGTTCTGCGCGACATCTCACAGCACGAATCACCCGAACACCCCCTTGCGAAGCAGATTCAGGGCCATGATGAAAAGGCCCGCCATGAGAACTCTGCGAAAGGTCTGCGGTGCCATTGCATCCTGAAGCTTGAACCCGAGCCACATACCTATAAACGCAGGGATGCATGCCAGTGTTGAAACAATCGCGACGGCAGGCGTTATGGTTCCGTTCAGGATGTAACCTGCCAACAGCGGGATACTCCCAAGGGTGAACGTCACTCCGACTGACGCCGACCATTTGTGCTTTGGCACACCACAGGCCAGCAGAAACATGGTTATGGGTGGGCCATACACCGAAGTGGCACCACCGAGGACACCTGACACAACGCCGACAATGGCGCCCACCGGCTTTTCAACGCGCGCCGGCACCGTCGGCTTCCAGGGCGACACGTTTGCCATCACGAAAACCAGCAAGGCCAGCCCCAAACCGGTCACGATAACCGCTGATGACAATTGCGTTGCAACCAATGCAACGCTGAACAATGAGACGAGGCAGGTGACGATAAGCGGCCAGAACCGGTTCAGTGCCTCGAGAAGCTCGCCGAACCCTGACCGCATGGCCATCTGCACATTGGTCAAAAAGATCGGGATTACAATCATTGCGACTGCCAGCTTTGGATCCAGCAGCATGACCATGATTGAAATACCCACCAGTGGCAGGGCCACACCAATGACGCCCTTGCACACGCCACCGACAAACATGGCCAACATTACCAGTTCGATTTCAGCGGGCATGAACCCCTGAGTGAAAAACTCGATCAGCTGGTCATCTCCTCAGGCCGGGCACCTGCCGCATAGGCCTTGAGGCACAAGAGTTCCGCAGCAATCACGGCTGCAGCGTTTGACGTCATCTCCGCATGGTCATATGGCGGAGACACCTCAACCACGTCCATGCCGACAAAGTCCAAGCCTTTCATGGCGCGAATGACCGACAGAGCCTGATAACTGGTGAAGCCGCCGGGAACCGGTGTTCCGGTGCCAGGTGCAGTCGCCGGGTCCAGAAAGTCAATGTCGAAGGTAAGATAGGAAGGGCCTGGGCCCAGCCGGTTGCGTATCTCGTCGGCCACCTGCCCGGCGCTCATTTCATGCACCTGATCAGCAAAAAGCACCTTCATGCCCATGGCGTCTTCGCCTTTGAAACAGGTACGGATCCCAACCTGGATGGAACGGGCGGGATCAACCAGACCATCCTGCAATGCCAGGGAAAACATGGTGCCATGGTCAATTCGATTGCCGGTTTCAGGCTCCACGTCGCGATGAGCATCGAACTGGACAAGGCCAACAGGGCCATGCTTTTTGGCAACGGCTTTCAGCACAGGATAGGTTATGAAGTGATCGCCGCCAAAGGTCAGCGGACACACGCCCCTGGAAACGATCGTGCTAATGTGCTTCTCGATGACACGCGGCACATCCTGCTTGCGACCCCAGTCAAAAAAGCAATCGCCGTAGTCTACCACCGCCAGCGTTTCAAAAGGATCAAACCGCCACGGCCACATTGGGCCCCATGAGTGCTGGGCAGACGCCTGGCGGATGGCTTGCGGGCCGAATCTCGTGCCGGGCCGGTTGGTCACGGCCTGGTCGAACGGAATACCGGTTACGGCAACATCGACGCCTTTGAGATTACGGGTGTACTTGCGGCGCAGGAAAGACAGCGCTCCAGCGTAACTTGCCTCGATCGAAGACCCCATCAGGTCCTTGCGGCGGAAGGCGGCATCGCCCAGTGATGACTTGGGTGTCGACAATGGTTCTTACTCCTGGAGGATGAGTGTATCGGAGGGATGCCAGCTTGCATAAACTTCGCGACCGTTTTCCAGCAAGCCGGCTGCAGCGCGGTCATTTTGAACATTTACCGCCAGTTCCAGCCCGTCGTCACAGGTGACAAACACGTTGCTGACATCCCCGTAATAGGCAACATCACGAATTACGCCCTGGGCGGAAATTCCGGAGCCGGAAGGCGGCGCTTCGGCGGACAGGGTGAGTTTTTCCGGCCGCACAGCCAGTGAAATACTACCGGAAGCGGCACCGTCATGGGGTACGACAACCTTGCCCAATCCCTTTGCCACGCAGGTCACGCCGGCCCTGGACACGCCGGACACGGTGGCATCAATCAAATTGATCTTGCCGATGAAATCAGCGACGAAGCGGGAGTGCGGTTTTTCGTACAACTCTTCTGGCCCGGCAATCTGACGCACTCCGCCTTTCTCCATAACCGCTATGCGGTCGGCCATCGACAGGGCTTCATCCTGATCATGGGTAACGATGATAAAGGTGATTCCGATGACTTGCTGCAGACGCGCGAGCTCGAGCTGCATGTGCTCGCGCAACTTGGCATCAAGCGCAGACAACGGCTCATCGAGCAGCAGAACCTTTGGCCGTTTGACCAGAGCGCGCGCCAGTGCAACACGCTGGCGCTGGCCGCCGGAGAGCTGGTCAGGCTTGCGGTCGGCCATCGCGCTCATCTGAACCATTTCAAGAGCGTCTTCGACACGAGGCGCAATGTCAGCGGCTGCAACCCCGGTCACCTTCAGACCGTAGGCAACATTGTCCCTGACGGTCATGTGCGGGAACACCGCGTAAGACTGGAACACCATGTTCACCGGGCGCGCGTTGGCCGGCACGCCTTCCATGTTCTGGCCGTCGACGATAATGTCGCCGGTGCCCGAGGTCTCAAGCCCGGCAATCATGCGCAGCAATGTGGTTTTGCCACATCCCGACGGCCCCAGCAGGGCGAAGAATTCATTCGGCATGATATCGAATGAAACATCATCCACTGCAACAACACCCGGATAGCGCTTGGTGACGTTCCTGATGGAAATGATGGGCTTGGTCATGAGGTCCCCTACCCTTCGGTTTTCGATGGCGCCTGCATGCGCATGGCAATAATGGTGGCGACCAGAGTAATGACGATCAGCACGGTCGAGGCTGCATTGATATCAGGCGACACGCCACGACGCACCAGCGAATAGACCTTGACCGGGAATGTGTTGGTCTCCGGCCCCGCTGTAAAGAAGGTGATGACGAAATCGTCCAGGGACAGTGTGAATGACAGCAACGCACCTGCAACGACGCCGGGCATCATGAACGGTAAAACCACGTTCCAGAAAGTCTGCCACTCGCTTGCTCCAAGGTCCTTGGAGGCCTCTTCCAGCTCGCGATTGAACCCGGTCAGCCGCGCCCGCACGACGATCGCAACGAACGGGAAGCTGAATGCGATGTGGGCAGCGGTTATGGCACCGAGATTCAGGGGCCAGATGGAGAACAGTTCATTCCACCAGTGTATCGGGCCAGACTCAAATCCCCGCATCCAGTGCCCGACCCGGGAGTACAGCACCAGGACAGCCACACCCATGCAGATTTCAGGGATGACGATGGGAAGCGCCATGATGCCCTCAACGGCGGCCTTGGCGGGAAACCGGAAGCGCCACAACCATAGAGCGGTTGCCGTGCCGATGATCGTGGCGATGACCGTGCACATGACCGCGATGGTGATGGAATTGGTGAACGCTTCGACGAGAGAGGCGTCATTCCACGCCTTGGCATAATACTTGGTGGTAAAGCCGCGCCATACGATATTGCGTTTTGAATCATTGAAGCTGAAGGCAATCAGTTGAGCAATCGGCGCATACAAGACGATGAAAGTGACAAATCCGAACAGGATCAGCCATGGCGATTTGCCATAATCCAGTGGTCCGCGTTTCGACGTGCGTCTTGCCATGTCAGACCCCCACCCCGCCCTTGATGCGCGCGCTGACAAAAGCGCGCAACGCAAGCGCTGCAAAGGTGACGTACATCAGCAGAAATGAAAGCGCTGCTCCAAATGGCCAGTCATTGGCAGACTTGAATTGATCCGTGATGACATTGCCGATCATGATAGCGTTGGTACCGCCCAGAAGATCCGGCACCAGGAACATGCCAAGCATGGGAATGAACACCAGGATGATACCGGACACGATACCGGGCATGGTGAGCGGCACTGTCACCGAAAAGAACGTCCGCCACTGGCTTGCGCCCAGGTCGAGGCTGGCTTCCAGATAGGACCGGTCCAGACGCTCGATGGTGGCGTACAGCGGCAAGACCATGAACGGCATGAACACATAAACCATGCCGACAATCACCGCGCCAGGGGTGTAGAGCAGCTCCAGCGGGTGAAAAGGAC
>CAYRLR010000262.1:0-4596 GCA_964424975.1 uncultured Anderseniella sp. | reverse complement strand
CCGGCATTGCCTTAGCGCATTGCGAGCACGGCTTCGATCTCGTTTCGCGCGTGAGCGAGTTGTTCGAGGATTTGATCAATGGCACCAGGCTCATCGGCCTTGTCTGGCCGGAAGTTGCAACTGATCGCGGCGATCGTGCGGCCAAGCCGGTCGCGCACGGGCATAGCTACGCCACTGATCCCCAGTTCCAGTTCTCTGCTCACGATCGAGTATCCGTTCTCACGTTCCCTTTCCAGTGTCTGGCGCAACTCTTCAATGCTATTGATGGTGTAGGGAGTGAACTTCTCAAGCTGCACCTGGTCCAGGTACTGCTTCAGTCTGTCTTCGGGAAGGTAGGCCAACTGTATCCGGCCCAGGGACGTAGCGTATGCCGGTAGCCGGCTGCCCACCCCGAGATATATGGCAAGCATCCGCTTCGTCTGGGCGCGCATGACGTAAACCACGTCATGTCCGTCGAGCACGGCAATCGACGTGGACTCTTCAAGTCTTGCTCTCAATCGTTCCAGATATTCCTGGGCGAATCCCCACAGTTCCATTGACGAGAGATAGGAATATCCAAGGTCCAGTATTCGCGGTGTCAGCCAGAACCACTTCCCGTCGGTCGCAGCATACTTCTCGTTGCACAGCGTATGCAGGAGGCGGCGGGCACCGGCACGTGACAGTCCGGCTTTTTTTGCCACCTCTGTCAGGGTCAGGCGGTTTGCGCCTTCGCCGAAGCATCGGATCACCGACAGCCCGCGAGCGAATGACTGTACTGAGCCAATATCATCACCTTGTGCATTCACCAGCATGTCTCCCGACCGTTTTGTGCCCTGTGCGAACAAATGTTTGATGCAACGCAACGCGATGGTCAAGGCGCTTGACTAGCCATGTTGAGTTCCATAGTGTTCCCACAAAGAACAATTGTTCGTTAGGAGAACAAATACATGGGAGCGCCTCTTGCCGACATTCGTGTACTCGACCTTTCGCGAGTCCTGTCAGGCCCGTTCGCGACCATGCAGCTTGCTGACCTTGGGGCCGATGTCTGGAAGATCGAACCGAAAGAGGGCGATCCAAGCCGCGACCTCGCTCCCCCGCTCATTGATGGGGAGTCTGCCTACTTCCAGAGTGTCAATCGCAACAAACGCAGTTTGTGCATCGACTTTCGTCATCCCGATTCTGGCGCGCTGCTGCTCAAACTGATCGAGCGCGCGGCTGTGGTGGTGGAAAATTTTCTGCCAAAGGTGAAGAGCCAGCTCGGCATTGACTACGCGGCGGCTCGCGCCCGCAATCCTCGAATTGTCTACTGTTCGATTTCCGGATTCGGCCAGGACGGTCCCCACGCAGACCGTCCGGGCCTGGACAATATCTTCCAGGGCATGGCCGGGCTGATGGCAGTCACCGGTCTCGACGAGCAACCCGTGAAGTGCGGTGAACGGGTCGGAGACATGGTTGCCGGTCTGAACGCGGCATTGGCCATTGTAGCCGCGTTGCGCGCACGGGATCGCGACGGCGAGGGCCAGTTCGTTGAACTCGCCCTGGTTGATTGCCTTGTTGCGCTTCAGGCGCCGCAAATATCGAATTATCTCGCGACCGGCGAGCAGACTCCGAAAGTCGGCAACGGGTCGTTTTTCTCAGCCCCCACCGGCACGTTCGAGACGGCAGACCGGCCGATCAACATTTGCATCATGAGCAACAAGCACTGGAAGGCACTGTGCATTGCGCTCGACAGGCCGGACTGGGCTGACCAACAGCGCTTCGCCACCAATGCAGATCGTATTCGCCACCGCGATGACATCATCGAATTGATAGCCGAGCGTTTCCTGACCGCAGGCGCAGATCACTGGCTCGAAGTTTTTCATACGGCCAAGGTGCCGGCAGGGCCAATCCTCACATATGAAGAGGTCTTCGCTGATCCGCAGATCGTCCACAATGGTCTGTTGACCTCGGTCTGCGACAGCGCCGGACGCACCGTACCGACAATCGCTGCTCCTGTCCGATACGGGCGAACAGGTACGACAATGCGATTGCCGCCACCTCGGCTCGGCGAGCATGGAGAGGCAATCCTGGCCCAGGCGAAATTCACCAGGGGCGATATCGACGTGGCACTTGCAAGTGGTGTTGTGGTAGCTGGCGGACGAAGCCGGGCGGTCTGATTTTATCGTAATGCAAGGAAGGAATATCAGTATGCAAACAGAGACCTTCGGGGAGTTCGAAACGGACTTCTGGAAAGATGTAGACGCCAGGCAAACCTGGGACGAAATCATTCCCGGCGCTCCTCGCGAGACCAAGCCCTACACCCTGACCAGGGAAATCATCGCTACGTTTGCCGAGGCGATGGGGGAAACCAATCCCTTGTACTTCGACGAGGATTATGCACGCACAACTCCATACGGTGGCATTGTTGCGCCGCCATCGGTTCACATTCTTCTGATGTTTGCCTGCACAGGCACGGATGACTGGATGCGCTCGCCGGGAACGATCAATGCCAGCCAAAGCTGGTTCTACAATGTGCCGGCCCGCCCCGGCGATACTATCACCATGCAGGGCAGGGCGCTTGACCGTTACATGCGCAAGGGTCGCCTGTTCGTCATCCATGACAACGTATTTACGAACCAGAACGGCGAGGTGATCTGTACCGGTCGAGGCTGGACAATCCGACCTAACTGAGCACGAAGGATACAACGATGAGCGCGACCACAACAATGCAGGCATATGCCGAGATTTCCGAGGGTGACCGGTTTGAAGGAACCTCCTTCTCCCCGACGCGGGAAACGATCAAGCGGTTTGCTGAAGCCTCCCTTGATTTCAACCCATTGCATTTCGATGACAACTACATGGCCAACAGTTTCGGCAAGACCAGCTTCGGCGGTGTGATCATGCATGGGATGCAGAATTTTGCGCTGATCACGCGCACGCTGACCGACTGGCTGATGCCGCGTGGCGGATATCACCGGCGGCTGGAAACCCGTTGGCTCAAGCCGGTCAAGCCCGGCGATACAATCACGCCCCATGTGATAGTCAGCGAGAAGCGCGAGACGGAAAAGGGCCGCTGGGTCCTGTTCGAAGTAGAAGTCTTCAATCAGAACGAGGAGAAGGTGGCTACCGGCCAGGCCATGGCCGAATTCCCTGAAAAACTACCATTTACTGCACCAGTCTGACCGACGACTTGTACCGGGGTCAGATATAAAACACAGGATAATTACCTGGAATCCAAAAGGAGGAATACCAATGATAAAAACTATTTTAAAGGCAACTGCGGCAGCTGCCGTCACCATGATGATGGCCAGCCAGCCCACTCTGGCTGCTGACGATCATCCCCAGTTTTTCAAGATCGTTTCAACATCGCCAGGCGGCATCTGGCATACGGTTGGCACACAACTTGCCGAGAAGCTTCAGAAACAGTTTCCCGACATCGGGTTCAGCCATGTGCCCGGCGGCTCACAGAAGAACCAGATGCTCGTGAGCAAGGGCCAGGCTCAAATGGGCTTCAGTTTCACGCCCGTCTCGATTGACGCCTGGAATGGCGCTGGAAGTTTCAAGGAGAAGTATCAGAACGTACGTCTCATCGGCACGTTCTATCCTGCCTATCTGCACGCAGTGGCTCGCAAGGACGCAAACATCCAATCGATGAACGATCTGCAGGGCAAGGTGGTCAGTCCCGGTAAGCGTGAGTGGTCAACGGCAAAGATCGTCATGCAGATTCTCGATACAGAAGGTATCAATGAAGCAAGCCTGAAGCAGTCTGGTGGCCAGATGCAGTTCCTTGGTCTCAAGGACGCCAGCAACATGATGCAGGACCGGCGGCTGGACGCATTCATGTACTACGGATCGGTGCCAAGCCCGCTGCTGCTCAATCTGTCGGAATCGGTCGGCATCGACATTCCTCCCTATACTCAGGAACAGGTCGACGCGGCTCTCAAGGTGCTCAAGCCTGAAGGCGCCTTTACCCAGATGACTTACCCGGCCAACCCCTACAAGGATGTCAAGGGTGATTTCCCGGTACCGGTCATGTGGTCGATATTCCTTGTCAACAAGGATATGCCGAATGATCTGGTGGAAGCGATCACCAAGACCCTCTATGAAGACCCCGGTCTCAACAAGTTCATGGGTGGCGGACCATCGCTGAACGTTGAGTACGCTACCAATAGCCTGAAGGATGGTCCCATTCCATTCCATGACGGTGCCATCGCGTATCTGAAATCAAAGAACGCCTGGTAACAATCAGGCGATGCGGTTGCCGGTTTGACGGCAACCGCATATGCCTCTTCATCAAAAAACAAGACAATCTGAATTCACAAGCGTGAACGGAGACCGTTGTGGCAATCCACCATGAAGCGGAAAACGCCAGCGATGCATGGTTCGCCCGCACCCGGAAAGAGATTCCCGGCTGGCTGGTGTTTGCGATTGCGACTGTCGTTTTTGCGACGGCTATCTATCATCTTGCCGGTGGCATTTTCGGCGTCGCGGAAGCTTTCCGTCACAGGCTGACGCATCTCACCATGTTTCTGATCCTGAGCTTCATTTTCTACCCGCTCGGACGTGCAAAATGGTCTTCGGCGTTGCGGCTTGTCTCTCTGATCGACCTGGCTCTCATCTTCGCGACCATTGCTTGTT
>CAYRLR010000261.1:0-4605 GCA_964424975.1 uncultured Anderseniella sp. | reverse complement strand
CGGTTATCGAGGTGCCTGTTGCAGATAACTGGGGCGCGGGCGCCTATGTGACTGCCACGCTGTATCGGCGCGGTGACACCAGCAAAAGCAGGCTGCCCACCCGGGCCATCGGCGTGAAATGGATGCAGGTCGACCCGGCACCGCGCAAGATCACCATTGAGCTGGATATGCCGGACAAGGTTGCCGCGCGCGGACACTTGGATGTGCCGCTGAAATTATCCGGATTGGCCGAAGGCCAGCAGGCCTATGTGACAGTGGCCGCCATTGACGTTGGTATTCTGAACCTGACCCGTTACGAGCTGCCGGATCCGGCCGGCTGGTATTTCGGTCAACGTAAGATAGGTCTGGAAATCCGCGACATTTATGGCCGTCTGATTGACGGATCGCTTGGCACCGAAGGGCAGATCAGGAGTGGTGGTGATGCTGCCGGCCTGTCTGCAGACGGCAGCCCTCCGACGCAGAAACTGCTGGCGTTGTTTTCAGGACCGGTTGAAGTTTCAGCCGATGGTCAGGCTTCTGTGAGTTTTGACCTGCCGCAGTTCAACGGCACGGTTCGCCTGATGGCCGTAGCCTGGTCTGCGGACCAGGTGGGCAGTGCATCCAGCGACGTTATCGTCCGCGATCCGGTGGTTCTGCTGGCGTCAGCGCCGAAGGTGATGGCTCCCGGCGACACATCGCGCCTGTGGCTCGACATAACCAACACGGACGGTCCCGATGGCGACTATGTGGTCGAGATCATTGCAGAAGACGGGCTGTCGGCAGAACAGGGGCTTTTGCCGAACATCGTAAAGCTGGCCAAAGGCGACAAGACTTCACTGTCGGTACTGCTTTCGGCCACTGCTGCCGGCGCAGGGCTGGTGACCGTCCGGCTGACCCACGAAGACGGCATCGACCTGTCCCAGGCGCTGACGGTGCCGGTCCGGCCTGCGACACTGCCTGTCACCCAGCGCAGGGTCATGCCGCTGGCTGCAAACGGCGGCGCCATTACGCTGGATGAGCAATTGCTCTTAGGCAGTCAACCTGACGGTGCGGTGGTGACGGTCGATGTGTCGAGGACGCGGGGGATCAATATAGCGTCGGTGCTGGCATCTCTCGACCGCTATCCATACGGATGCACGGAACAAACCACCAGCAGGGCCTTGCCGCTGCTCTATCTGAGCGATTTGCCCGGCGACCCGAAGGCTGAAGCAGCGGGCGATGTCAGCAAGCGGGTCCAGGACGCGATATACCGCGTCCTGGCCAATCAGTCATCCTCAGGCAGCTTTGGCTTGTGGAACCCCGGTAACGGTGACCTGTGGCTGGACGCATATGTGACGGATTTCCTGACCCGGGCCCGGGAGAAGGGGTTCAAGGTATCAGAGACTGCCATGCTGGCCGCCCTGGAAAACCTGCAGAACGTGCTGTCCTACGACCAGAACGTCAAGGACCGCGGCGGCGGCATCGCATATGCGCTTTATGTGCTGGCGCGCAATCGAAAGGCTTCAGCAGGTGACCTGCGTTATTATGCAGACACCAAGCTGGAGGAATTCAAGAGCCCGATGGCGCGGGCCCAGCTTGCTGCGGCGCTGGCGCTTTACGGGGATGCGAACCGCTCCGGCACGGCGTTCCAGGCAGCCCTTGCGCGGGCGCGCCAGGACACCGGCGATCTGTCACGGTCAGATTATGGCTCCAGCCTGCGTGATGCATCGGCCATGCTGGCGCTTGCGTCCGAGACGCAGCCATTGCCGCAATCGATTCCCGCGATGGTGGAACTGGTCTCGGACAAGGCAGCCCGTGACCGGTATGCCACCACGCAGGAGAATGCCTGGATGCTGCTGGCTGCGCGCGCTGTTACGCAGGCAGATGCATCGATGCAGCTTGCGGTAGCAGGTACAGATCACGCTGGTGGCTATTCCAGCCGCTCCACCGGTGAAGACCTTGCGGCCATGCCGTTGCAGATCGTGAATCGCGGCGCACAACAGGTACTGGCATCGGTGAACGTGCTTGCGGCACCGCTGGCGGCACCTCCTGCCGGCGGCAGGGGTTTCACCATCGAGCGGACATATTACACGCTTGATGGTGTCGAGGCCGACATCAGCAGGGTCAGCCAGAACGAGCGTTTTGTCGTGGTGATCAAGATCGTGCAGCAGAATAACTGGCGCGCCAGCCTGGTGCTGAGCGACCTTTTGCCGGGTGGCTTCGAGATCGACAGCCCGAAACTGGTCGGCAGTGCCGATCTCCAGTCGTTTGAATGGCTGGGTAATGTCAGTGCTGCGCACAGTGAGTTTCGCGCTGACCGCTTTGTTGCCGCGTTCGATGTGCAACCGGGAGGAAACCGCGAGTTCAGTGCAGCCTATGTGGTGCGCGCCGTCTCGCCGGGCAGCTTTGTTCTACCTGCGGCCGTGGTTGAGGACATGTACCGGCCCCAGTTCTCGGCACGAACCGCCGAAGGAAGCATTACTGTTGGCCCGGCACTGCCATGAAGCGAAAACCACTCATTGTTGCCCTGGCTCTTGCCATGGTGGCCGTGCTGGCCGCGATGCCGGGACTTGCCGCACTGGACCGGGCCTGGCCGCCGCCCTTGCCGATGGCTTCGGCGCAATCGGTGGAAGTGGCGGATCGCGACGGTAAATTGTTGCGGGCGTTCGCCGCTGCTGACGGACGCTGGCGATTGCCGGTGCGTCTCGACAACGTCGATCCGGAATTTGTGCGCATGTTGATCGTCTACGAGGACCGGCGCTTCTGGGATCATGGCGGCGTGGATGCGCTGGCCATGATGCGTGCTGCATGGCAGATGCTGCGTCACGGGCGCATCGTATCGGGTGGGTCGACCATCACCATGCAACTGGCGCGGTTGCTCGAACCGCGCTCGAGACGCTCTGTCACAGCCAAGCTGCGCCAGATGGTGCGCGCGGTGCAGATCGAGCGTCGTCTGGACAAGCGCCAGATACTTGAACTCTATCTTACCCATGCACCTTACGGCGGTAACCTGGAGGGGGTAAGGGCAGCCTCGCTGGCCTGGTTCGGCAAGGAACCGAAATCTCTCGATCTGGCTCAGGGCGCGCTCCTGGTAGCGCTGCCGCAATCGCCTGAACGCAGGCGGCCCGACCGCTATCAGGGTCGCGCGAAAGCTGCCCGCGACCAGGTGCTGGCCCGCATGGCTGAAGGCGGCTTCATTGATGCCGCCGAGGTGGCGCGTGCCGCTGCCGTTCCGGTCAGCGCAAAGCGCCTGGCCCTGCCGGCATTTGCAGCTCATCTGGCGCAGCAGGCGCGCCGGTTACGCCCTGATGCCGGATATCATCAGGTTACCTTGCTACGCTCAAGACAACGTGCCCTTGAACTGGTGGCATCGGAATCCGCCCGGCAGCTGGGGCCGGGCCTGTCGGTCGCCATGATGCTGGCGGACGCTCAGACCGGTCAGGTGCTGGCCGAAGTCGGCTCGGCCGGGCTGATGGATGTCCGGCGTGCCGGCTGGATAGACATGACCGGTGTGCCGCGCTCACCGGGCTCTGCGCTCAAACCGTTCATTTATGCGCTGGCGCTGGAAGACGGGCTGGTGCTGCCGGAAACACTGATCGAGGATCGCCCGGCCAGTTTTGACGGGTACAGGCCCCGCAATTTTGATCTGACCTATCAGGGTGATGTGAGCGTGCGCCAGGCTCTGCAACTGTCGCTCAATGTACCGGCCGTCAGATTATTGCAGGCAACGATGCCGTCCCGTCTGTTAGGCCGTTTGCGCAGGGCAGGGGTCGCACCGGTCCTGCCCCGGAACAACGCGCCCGGCCTGGCCATTGGTCTTGGCGGTGTTGGTGTAACGCTGAAAGATCTTGTGCAGGCCTATACCGTGTTCGCAAACCTCGGTCGCACGGCGACGCTGGGAAACGGGGTAACGGGAGTGCCGCTGGCCGCCGGACGCCGCGCGATTTTCTCACCTGTCGCCACCTGGCATGTGGCGGACATGTTATCGGGCGTTGCACCGCCGCGCGGTTCCGCGCGATTGCCGATTGCCTACAAGACCGGCACCAGTTACGGCAATCGTGATGCCTGGTCGATCGGGTTCGATGGTCAGCACGTGCTGGGTGTCTGGGTTGGACGGGCAGATGGTGCGCCGGTGCCCGGATTAAGCGGGATAGGTGCGGCTGCGCCCATCCTGTTCGACGCATTTGCCAGGTCCGGATTGAAACTCGAGCCCTTGCCGCCGGCACCCGCCGGTGCAGTGCGCATTGCAGCAGCCGACATTCCGGTTGCCCTGCGGCGGTTCACGGCACCGGACGCTGGTCTGCCACAGGTCGGCATCCAGGAGGCCGCCCTGCACATCGTGTATCCGCCAGACGGGGTTCATGTTGACCTTGGCCTGGCATCCGGGCAGGCGTCACAGCCCCTGATGCTGAAGCTTCAGGGCGGGCGGGCGCCGTTTCGCGTGCTGGCCAATGGCGTGCCGGTGGGACAACCCCTTCGTTCGCGCAGCGGTTCGTGGGAAGCTGGTGGCGTCGGCTTCTCCCGACTGTCGGTGATAGACGCTAAAGGACAGTCCGCGAGCGTCAACGTCTTCCTTGAATGAGTGCGCTCTATGCCTGGCGCAGGCGGAAGCGTTGGATCTTGCCGGATTCATTGCGCGGCAACTGG
>CAYRLR010000260.1:0-4627 GCA_964424975.1 uncultured Anderseniella sp. | reverse complement strand
GGCCATGACCAGCAGGCGAATGTCGCCAACCTCGCCGACGCCTGCCTTGATGTCCTTGACCTGGGTATCCAGCAGTTTGGCCAGTTCCGAGAGGTGGTCTTCCTCTCCATCGGCACATTCCATGGTGAATGCGCGATTGTTTACGTTGATGACGACTTGTCCCATGTTCTCAGGCCTCTTCGCCAATTACGGTTCTAACGCGCGCCATCGCCAGTTCTATGCGCCGGGCCGCCTGCCGGCTGGCCTCGGTCAACTCCTGAGCACGCGCACGCACCTCGTCCAGTTCGCTGGCGAGCTTGGCGCGATCGTTCTTGAGAGCCGAGGCTTCGGTGTTGAGCTTGGCTATTTTGCCCTGATTCTGCTCGGATTGCGCCCACGCTGCTTCAAGCTGGCGCATGGCCTGTTCAAAGTGTGCAATTGCCTGATCCAGTTGAGATGTAGACGCCATGGCTGTATTTCCTGCAACCTGACGTTCCGTTACCTGCGGTTTGCCAGGGCCAAATCCCTTCAATACTGTAAGAGGTTAGCGGCAATACCGTCAACAGCACATGAATCACGTTGTGAGCAAGCAGGTTTATGCACAGAATTCACAGCCACGCCAGTGCGGCCACAGTGCACCATTGACTCCAAATGCGTGAGTGCTATTGGTTGCGCCGAATTTCAACGGTGGAAAGAGACATATGACACCGGCTAATCCAGCCGCCGCATCCGGCACGACCAGTGCCGCAGCGGCCACTCCTGAAGACATTGCCAAATTCACCGAAATGGCGAATGCCATTCGAGCGCTTTCCATGGATGCAGTGCAGGCTGCCAATTCCGGTCATCCGGGACTGCCAATGGGTGCTGCCGATGTGGCAACGGTGCTGTTTGCGCACTATCTGAAGTTTGATCCCCAGGCCCCGAACTGGGCTGACCGCGACCGTTTTGTGCTGTCTGCAGGCCACGGATCGATGCTGCTGTATTCGCTGCTGCATCTGCTTGGCTATGAAGACATGACCATCGAGGAGTTGAAAAACTTCCGCCAATTGGGCTCGCGCACGGCAGGTCACCCCGAATTCGGCCATGCATCGGGAATTGAAACCACAACCGGGCCACTTGGCCAGGGCCTTGGCAATGCAGTTGGCATGGCAATCGCCGAAGCCCACCTTGCTGCCCGCTTTGGCAGCGCCATTGTCGACCACAAGACCTATGTGCTTGCAGGTGACGGCTGCCTCATGGAAGGCATTTCACAGGAAGCCATCTCGCTTGCGGGTCATCTCAAGCTGAACAAGCTCATAGTCTTGTGGGATGACAACCAGATAACAATCGACGGGCCTGTCAACCTGTCAGACTCCACTGACCAGCTTGGCCGGTTTGCGGCGTCCGGCTGGGATGTCATGCGCATCGATGGCCACGACTATACCGAAATTGCCCACGCACTGTCGTCGGCGCAAACAGCAACCAAACCGGTCCTGATTGCCTGTCGCACCATCATCGGATACGGCTCACCTGCCAAACAGGGCACCTCCGGCGCGCATGGGGCACCGCTTGGCGCAGACGAAATCAAGGCGGCCCGTGAACAGCTTGGCTGGACGCACAAGCCTTTCGAAATCCCGACGTCAATCCGGGACATGTGGCGCATCACAGGCTTGCGTGGCTGCCGCGAACGCAAGGCATGGCGCGACCGCGTCAAGGATATGCCTGCCGGCGAAAAATCCGAGTTCGACCGTCGCATGGCCGGCACCCTGCCGGAAGACCTGCACGAAACCATCCAGGACTATAAGCAGAAACTTGCCGATGCACCCGCTGCGGTCGCAACCCGCAACGCGTCCCAAAGCGTGCTTGAGGTTATCAATCTGGTCGTCCCGGAAACCATTGGTGGTTCGGCCGATCTGACCGGTTCAAACAACACGCGCACCAAGGCGATGTCGCCGTTTACAGCCGATGATCGGTCAGGCCGCTTCATACACTGGGGCATTCGCGAACACGCCATGGCCGCAGCCATGAACGGCATGGCACTGCACGGTGGTGTTATTCCCTATTCCGGCACGTTCTTGGTGTTCACCGATTACTGCCGCCCCGCCATCCGCCTGTCTGCGCTGATGGCACAGCGGGTCATCTACGTCATGACACACGATTCCATCGGACTGGGAGAAGACGGGCCGACCCATCAGCCGGTTGAACACCTGGCCGCGCTGCGCGTCATCCCGAACCTCAATGTATTCCGTCCGTGTGATTCGGTTGAAACCGCCGAATGCTGGGAACTGGCACTGCAGGCAGACACCACCCCGTCCATCCTGGCCCTTACCCGGCAGAAACTTGTGCCAACCCGCACCAAGTTCAAAAAGGAAAACCTGTGCGCGCGCGGCGCCTATGACGTGCACAGCGACGACGACGCCAAGGTCGTCATATTTGCATCAGGCTCGGAGGTCGAGATTGCCATGCAGGCGTCGGCCAAACTGGCGGAAAACAAGATTGCCTCCCGCGTTGTGTCGGTACCGTGCATGGACCTGTTCCATCAGCAGGACAGCGACTATCGCAAGCTGATAACCGGCGACGAACCGGTGCGCATCGCCATCGAAGCCGGCGTGCGTCAGGGTTGGGATGCCCTCATCGGCATCGATGGAACCTTTATCGGCATGTCCACGTTTGGTGCATCCGGTCCTGCCGAGAAACTCTACGAGCATTTCGGCATTACCTCGGACGCAGCCGTACAGGCAGTCCTGTCCGGCCTCGAAGCCTCCGCCTGAAGATCCACGAACCCGGCAGGAACCGCAATTCACCATGACAACCTTCAGGACACTCGATGATCTGGATGTCAAATCGCAGCGTGTGCTTGTCCGGGTGGATCTGAACGTTCCCATGCAGGACGGCAAGGTCTCCGACGCAACCCGCCTGCACGCGGTTTCACCAACCATCCTTGAACTGTCGGACAAGGGTGCAAGAACAATCCTGCTGGCTCACTTCGGCAGACCGAAGGGAAAACCGGTGGCCGAACTGAGCCTGGCACACATCGCCGATGCACTGGCAGATGTGCTGGGCCGGCCGGTGCAGTTTGTATCCGGCGAACCGGGTCAGATGTCTGACGGGCAGATTGTGCTGCTGGAAAACACCCGCTTCAACGAAGGTGAAGAGAAAAACGACCCTGCCTATGCCAGGGCACTGGCTTCACTGGGCGATATTTATGTGAATGACGCGTTTTCGGCTGCACACCGGGCGCATGCGTCCACCGAAGGTGTCGCGCATCTGCTGCCGTGTGCTGCCGGGCGGTCCATGCAGAAGGAACTGTCAGCCCTTTCAGCCGCGTTGACCGATCCTGCCCGCCCGCTGGTCTGCGTCGTCGGCGGTGCCAAGGTGTCCACCAAGCTTGCTCTGCTGGGCAACCTGTCGAAACTGGCAGACACCATCATCATTGGCGGCGGCATGGCCAACACCTTCCTGGCAGCACAAGGCATCAGTGTCGGCAAATCATTGTGCGAACATGAAATGGCCGCCACCGCGCTCGACATCCTGAAACAGGCCGAAGCGAACAATTGCCGCATCGTGCTGCCGGTAGATGCTGTTGTGGCGAAGGAATTTGCAGCCGGTGCTGCCAACCGGGTGGTGCCGGTCTCCGAAATAGCGGAAGATGACATGATGCTGGACGTCGGCCCGGCCTCGGTTGCCGAAGCCGCCGCTGTTTTTGACACGGCTGCCACACTGGTCTGGAACGGACCTTTCGGCGCATTTGAAATTGCGCCTTTTGACAAAGGTACGGTTGCGGCTGCTCAACAGGCAGCCAAGCTGGCAAAAACCGGCAAACTGGTCGCCGTTGCCGGCGGTGGTGATACGGTCGCCGCCTTGAATCACGCCGGCGTTGCAGATGATTTTACCTATGTGTCCACCGCCGGTGGTGCATTTCTTGAATGGCTTGAAGGCAAGGCGCTACCGGGCGTCGAAGTATTGCGAGCAGTCTGAACAGCCACACGTTTCCGAAGGGGCATAGACCGATATGAAACAAACACTCGAAGACATTGCAAACGCCATGGTTGCGCCCGGCAGAGGTATTCTTGCTGCTGATGAAAGCACCGGCACCATCAAGAAACGCTTTGATACCATCAACGTCCACTCAACCGAGGAGACCCGCCGCGACTACCGCGAAATGCTGTTCTCCGCCAAATCGGCCATGCGGAAAAACATCTCCGGCGTCATCCTGTTCGATGAGACCATTCGCCAGTCATCGGCCAACGGCAAACAGACGCTGGTTGAATTGATGCAGGCCACCAACTCGATTCCCGGAATCAAGGTTGATGCCGGCGCGCATGACATGGCCGGATTCAAGGGTGAAAAGATCACCGAGGGTCTCGATAGCCTGCGCGCGCGCCTGAAGGAGTATCACAAGCTCGGCGCACGCTTTGCCAAGTGGCGTGCTGTTATCGATATTGCGCCGTCCACACCCACCTATGGCTGCATCCGTGCCAATGCCCATGCGCTGGCGCGCTATGCAGCGCTCTGTCAGGAAAACGGCATCGTACCGATTGTTGAACCGGAAGTCCTGATGGACGGTCCGGTTGCCGCGCACTCCATCGAGCGCTGCTATGAAGTCACCGAGCAGACCCTGAAAGTGGTGTTTGCCGAGCTTTACGAGGCGCGCGTCAATCTTGAGGGC
>CAYRLR010000259.1:3339-4634 GCA_964424975.1 uncultured Anderseniella sp. | reverse complement strand
CCGTGACCGTACCTGTAGGCGCACTTGCGGGCTGCCCGGTTGTAGGCCCGGCCGCGGTAGCCATAGCCGCGTTCACGGTAGCCGTCATGGCCGCGCGCATTGGCAGCAGCGATGGCAGCCACGGTGCCGAGACCGAGGCCGAGGAAGACGGCGCCCTTCTTTGACAGGGCCTGTGCAGGCGAAGCCATGGAGGCAGCGATGGTGACGGCGGCGATTGCAGCGATAAGCGATTTCTTGAGCATGGCTCGTATCCTTGGTTCTTGGTGTGCCGGAGTGGCGCCGGCTTGTTTGTGTTGATCAGTTCAACTGTCATCGGTTATAGCCACCACGCGGTGAACCAAAGCTGAGCCGTGCGTTCATATTCCGTTCATGTAGAATTAATCGCCGGCGACGCCGCCATCCGGGCAGGGGCGCTCCAGCAGCAAGCCCGCCGGCAAGGGCTCAAACCCCGACCCGGCACGCAACCAAAAATCACATGCGCATGCCGAGATTGCCGATGATCCATATTGTGCCACCGGCCATGATGGTGAGCAGCAGCAGCGAAAACAGGATAAGTTGCAGATCCTCGCGTTTCTGCCGGGACAGGCCGATATGCAGGAAGAACCGCAGTTGCACCACGAATTGTGCCAGTGCGCAGACGCCGAGGATGGCGATGTTCGCGGCATAGCCGAACCCACCCCAACAGATCAGCGCGAAGGGAATGAGCGTCAGTCCAAGAGCAAGCACGAAGCCGACGAGATAGCCCTGCAATTCGTGCCGGTAATCCAGGCCGTTCATCCTGCCATCCCCCCAAGATAGACGATGGTGAAGATTCCGATCCAGATGAGGTCGAGGAAATGCCAGAAAAGGCCCAGCCGCAACAGTCGTGTCTTGACCAGCGGGATCATGCCGAAGACACGCACTTGCACCAGCATGATAGTGATCCAGATACAGCCCACTGACACATGCAGGCCGTGCAACGGCACCAGTCCCCAGAAGGCGGACAGGAAGCCGCTGCGCGCAGGCACGGCCCCCATGTCGATCATGCTTGCAAAATCACGCGCCTCCAGCAACACGAAGCCGAGGCCGAGGATGAGGGTGACGCCGAGCCACAGGCAGATGTTGCCGCGACCGTGTTCATGGCGCATGGCCAGAGATGCCATGCCGAATGTCAGGCTGCTGGTGAGCAGGATCATGGTCTGCACGAACACGCTGGTCAGGTTGAACGCCTCTTCGGGTCCAGGCCCGCCGGCCATGCCCATCGGGTTCGACATGGTCACATAGGTGGCGAACATCAGCCCGAAGATGATGAGATC
>CAYRLR010000259.1:0-3329 GCA_964424975.1 uncultured Anderseniella sp. | reverse complement strand
TCAGGAACACCCAGAAACCGAAAACCAGCGTTTCGGCGTGCTCATGTGCCTCGCCGTGATGAGCGCCGAGGTTGATGCCGGGGTGCCTCATGACGTGACCCCCGTCATTTCTGGAAGTTCAAGAACGGCCAATCCCTGGTTGATGTCGTCGGTCTCGCGGTCCCGGGTGATCGGCTGCGCTGCCTTGATCCGGGCCAGCCATGCGCGGTGGTCGCGGGCGATCTCGCGCGCCGGGATCGTGTAGGTGGTATCGACTGTAAAGCTGCGCGCAATGACTGCCACCACGATGACCAGCAAGGACAGCCCGGCGAGCCACCAGGCATACCAGACCAGCGCCAGGCCCAACGCCGTTGCGCCGACACAGATGATCATGCCGAGCGCGGTGTTTTTCGGCATCGTGATATCCTGGTATTCTGCCGTATCGGCAAAGACGCGGGCGCTGGCCTTGGTCGCAGCGAACTCGTCGCGGTCTTCGACCTGCGGAATGATCGCGAAATTATAGTGCGGTGGCGGCGAAGGTGTTGCCCATTCCAGTGTCCTGCCATTCCACGGGTCGCCCAGCGGGGCTGCCAGCCGCTCGCGGTCACGGATGCTGAGCCAGAGCTGGACCAGCAGAGTCGACAGTGCCGACACGATCAGCACCGCGCCGAACAGCGCTACCAGCGTGTAGGGCTCGAATGCCGGGTCGGTAAAACTGGCCGAGCGGCGCGGCATCCCCATCAGGCCGAGGATGTAGAGTGGAAAGAAGGTGAAGGCGAAGCCGAATATCCACAGCAATGCCGAGACACGTCCCCAGCCTTCATGCAGCCGGAATCCGAACGCCTTGGGAAACCAGTAATGATAACCTGCCAGCAGGCCGAACAGCACGCCGGGAATAATCACATTGTGGAAATGGGCAACCAGGAACAACGTGTTGTGAACCTGGTAGTCGATCGTTGGATTGGCAAGAATGACGCCCGTCAGGCCACCGATCACGAACAGGATGAAAAACCCGGTCGCATAGATCATCGGGACCGTCATCCGGATACGGCCGCGAAACATCGTGGCCATCCAGTCATAGATTTTCACCCCGGTAGGCACCGCGATGAACATCGAGGCTATGCCAAACACGATGTTGACGTTGGCGCTTTGGCCCATGGTGAAGAAATGATGCAGCCAGACGGTGAAACTCAGCACCGATATCGCCATCGTCGCGTAGACGAGCGAGGTATAACCATAAAGCCGCTTGCCCGAGAAGGTTGCGATCACCTCGGAATAGATACCATAGGCGGGAAGGACCAGAAGGTAGACCTCGGGGTGTCCGAACAACCAGAACAGGTTGGCGTAGTTCATCATGTTGCCGCCAAGGTCATTGGTGAAGAAGTGGAAATCCAGATACCGGTCGGCGGCCAGCATCAGGGTCACCACCGTCAGCGGCGGCATCGCAAAGATCATGATGATTGCAATGCACAGTACCGTCCAGCAGAACAGGGGCATGCGGAACAGGTGCATCCCCGGGGCCCGTTCCTTGAAGATCGTAACCGCGAAGTTGATCCCGGTAAGTGTCGAGCCGAGCCCGGCAATCGCAACCGACCATATCCAGTAGTCAGGCCCGGGTCCGGGGTTGAAGGCAATGCCGGTATAAGGTGGATAGGCCGTCCAGCCGCCGGTGGAGAACTTGCCCACGACCAAGCTTATCATGACCAGTGCCGCGCCGGCGGCGGTCAGGCCGAGGCTGATCTGGTTCATCACCGGAAACGACATGTCGCGCGCGCCGATCTGCAACGGCATGATGTAATTGACCAGCCCTGCGATGAAAGGCATGGCCACGAAGAAGATCATGATCGTGCCGTGGGTGCTGAACAGTTCGGCAAAATGGTCCGGGCTCAGGAACCCGCCATCCAGTCCGGCAGCCTGCTGCGCGCGCATCAACGCGCCCTCGATCACGCCACGCGCCATCATCACCAGGGCCAGGACGCAATACATGATGCCGATGCGCTTGTGGTCGGTGCTGGTCAACCAGTCCGTCCATAAAGACCGCCATGCGCCCAGCCAGGTTATCAAGGCCACGCCCGCAATGGCGCCGATGATCACAGCCGTGGCGGCGCCAGCGGCAATCAGCTCGCTGGTGGTCGGTTCCTGGACGGCCTGCCAGAGCGGCAGCGAGGACAGCTCCAGGCGGCCAAGCAACCCGCCGCTTGCCTGATCCAGAGTCATTGGCTCGCTCCGTTCTGTGATCCTGCAGGCTGGTATCCAACTGCGCCGGGCTGTTTCGATGCGGGAACAGCGGAGCCGTGGTGATAGCGCGCGATGATGGTGTCGAACAGGTGCGGTTCAACCTGCCTGAAATAGACAACACCGGGGGGCATTTCCGATGATCCGAGCGCGGCGTGCGCCTGCACACCGGTAGAGGCCGCCGCAAGCCGGCCATAGGTCTGCGCGTCAAGCGGCACACCGTGTGATCTGACCCTGGCCACCCAGTCGGCAAAGTCCTCGCGCGTCATGGCCACGCTATCGAATTTCTGTTCGGTGAAGCCGGACCCGTTGAACTGGGTGTTCTCGCCTTCGAACGTGCCGGGCGCATCGGCAAGCACATGAAGCTTTGTTCGCATCCCCGGCATCGCATAGGCCTGCCCGGCCAGCGCGCTGATCATGAACGATTGCATAACAGTGTCGGTCGTCAGGTTGAGCGACACGGAAGCGCCGGCTGGAAAGCTCAACTGGTTGACCGTGGCGATACCGAGGTCGGGGTAGATGAACAGCCATTTCCAGTCCAGCCCCACTACCTGCACGTTGACAGGTGCGTGTGCAGACACGATGGGCTTGTACGGATCAAGGGCTTTTGTACTGTGCCAGAGCAGGGTCGAAAGCACCACCACGATCACCACTGGAACACCCCACATCACCGTGTCGAGCCAGCCTGAAAACTCCCAGTCGGGTGTGTAGCGCGCATGGCAATTGCGATAGCGATACCGCCAGAGCAGGAGAGGGACCAGAACGAGGACCGGCAGCACGGCGATCATGGTCAGCGCCACGACCTCGATCAGGTGGGCGCGCTGCGCTGCAGCGACCGGTCCCGCAGGGTCAAGGAAGCTGACGCGCTGTTCACTGCATGCCGCCAACACCAGGCAGGCCAGGCCTGCCACGACAGCAGACCGTTTGCCGAAACGGACAGGTTGGGGCTTTGCCGGGCGAATCATCCAGCCTCCGAAACATTGGTGCGGATCAGCGCACCACAATCCCACAGTTAAGGTGGTGTGAACAGACACCACGGCTCTGAAGGGCAGGGAATTTAATGCACGCAGCAGCCAAGTATATCTTCATGCGGGAATGTCTGCCATTTGGCGCAA
>CAYRLR010000258.1:0-4642 GCA_964424975.1 uncultured Anderseniella sp. | reverse complement strand
ACAAATTCACTTGCGCGCGAATAGCGATCCGGATCATCTCGCGAGGCCTCATAAACCGTCTGCAACTGGCGCATGACACCGTCAACATGCCGCGCGATCAGATCGTCATCAGTGTCGGCCATCAAGCGTGAATCCAGTCTGTATTAAAACGACTCCATCAGATACTAGCGCGGACCGTGTCAGCAAAACAACGCCATCACCTTATGGATTGGCCGGGATATATGACTGAAAGGCAATTCCGGCCACACTGCGGCAAGTAGCTCGACGCCAAGCGTTGCCAGAAGGGACTTCGCAACCTGCTTTAGACGGTCACTGGATATGTTTACGTCATTGTCGATAGATTACGGCAACTGGGAGGTGTGCAATATCATACCGTCGAGGGCAAAAAGCCCACTCTCGAATAGCTAGTAAACGCAAATGACTGTGCCTTCCCGCTTGAACATATCAGGCTTCTGCATACGGACTGTGTTCACCGGTATTGAATCAAGAAACTCAAACGGGATTGTTCTTTTTCAGACGCCGGCAAATACCTGTAGTCAGGGTTGCCTGCCGGCAGCGTCATGTGTTCAGGCAAACGCTACTTGCTCAGGTGCAGCTTGCGCAGTTCGTCTGCAATCTGCTGGAAGCTTGAAACCAGGGCCGCATTGGTTGGCGGATCAAAATATTTCTCCGGGCTCGTTGCGCAGTTCTTGATAAGGTTGCGCTGGGTTGCGCTTGAAACGTTGTAGGCAAAGGAATAGGTGACGATGTCAGCCGCCTTCACATTGTTGCATGCCTGTGCAAGCAGCGCATCCTGTGCCGACACGGCCGTCCAGTAATTGGAAGAACCGAGTCTGGCCTCGCCAAGAAAACCATAGGCGGTGTAGGTCGACTTGTTGTGGTTGGACTGATCGTCAAATGTGTTTTCACCATCAGTCAACAACACCATCGCTTTTGTGATGGTTTCCTCAGAATAGCTGACGCCCTCAGTGAAAGGCTCACCAGGCGACAGCACCCGCAGTCCCCAGCCAACGCCTTCGGCAACATGGGTGTAGCCGCTGGCCTGCATGGCGTTGATCGTCTGCAGGACCGGTGCCTTCACATTGGTCAATGGTTGAATTGGTTGAACATCACAGCCCCGGTCAGGCCCGCGCGACGTGGTGTTCAAACTGGCATTGCTATACTTGTTCTGATGTTTTTGACGAGTGGCGATGGGGTTACCGTCACCTTTGCTGTCGGTGAGATAACTGTTGTAATATCTGTAGTCATAATTGCGGCTTGAACCAGTACTGCCATTTGAGTTCATATAACTGGTCGAGGTGCTGTTGCCTGGCTCGTCGGGTGCAAACGCAGGCGGGAACAGCGTGGCTCCGTTATTGGTGTTTGGTATAGTATCGTCAACCGAGGCGTTTCCGGCGCGGGACTCCACGCAACCAGGCCAGTTCCTGTTCTGGATTGCCTGCCATGCCTGCCAGTTATGCCAGGAGGCGTTGGCGAAGTTGGCATGTGACAATGGATTCAAACCAGTCGTATCAAGCCAGGATGCGCTTGACTTGCTCGGGCCGACATTGACGAACTGGGAAAACGGCACTACGCCGATTTTCAGGGTATTTGCGGTCGCGCGCGGACCAAACAGGATTTCGACGAAATCATTTGCTGCCACCTTCAAGGTGGACAAGCGGCTTTGT
Organism: uncultured Anderseniella sp.; assembly: GCA_964424975.1. Taxonomy (GTDB): domain Bacteria; phylum Pseudomonadota; class Alphaproteobacteria; order Rhizobiales; family Aestuariivirgaceae; genus Anderseniella. The sequence goes on along the minus strand of CAYRLR010000258.1, from coordinate 2,975 downwards.
GAGCCCATTGACCCGGTATTGTCGAAAACCAGGACAACCTCAAGGCCGGTCGCCTCCTTGGTAACTTCCGACCTGGCTGAAATCGCGGTTGTATTGTAACCCACCACTGAGGCCAGATAGTTGCGCACTTCCACATGGGCTTCCACGGTGATATCGGTGCCCGATATCGAAAGTGTCATCTGCGGCGTGCCGACGTTTGCCGGTTGACCAAAGTTTGAATCGAAGTAGTCCTTTGCGATGCGGGTCAATTCCGTCTCTGAAAGGTTTGATTCCCGCCCGGACGCCAGCGCAGCAGCATCAACGGCAGCCTGCAGACGCGCCTGTACAGTGACGGCATTGCCGTAGTCGACAGCCAGACCGGCTGCCACGACCAGAGGTATGGCAGCGAGACCCAGGGCCAGCGCAACAGCACCGGACTCATTTTTCTTGAAGTATGAATAGCCGGATAGGTAACGACTTAATTTACTCATCGCCTTGCTCTCCATGAGACGATAAAAAACCATCCGGTCAGCCAGTTGGCCTTGCTCACTTTTGGTGGATGGGGTTACCTGTATGACCCTGGTCAATCTGCCATCAATACGCTGATCTTCAGTTTTGGCGAGCAAGTCCGGTTTGAATGGAAAACGATTTCTGAACAGCTCACAGCAAATTGGACCAAATCCACACCACTTGATTGGCGTGTGTCTGCCGGATCGACGCCGTGCCCGGTATGATAGAGTTCAGATCACACCCATAGCATGCTGACTTGATGCCGCCGGACTCATGCACGCCTCTGACCCAGGGCGGCGGTGGTGATTTTCATGCAAAGGCAGGTTTGATCTGTGCCACACATGTGCCAAAGGCACTCCGGGATCAGCCAGGCTGATCCCCACAGAGTATGGTTTCAATCTGAGAAGAATTATTGCAGCGAGCGATGAGAGTCGAACTCGACGTTCAGAAACTGCAGAAACCTAAGCGTATTGGCCTCATGCACCAGTTTCCCGTTCATCATGCTGTAGAGCACATTGACCTTGTGGATTTCCTCGGGCGGCATATCAAACAGGTTCTTCTCCAATACGATCAGATCCGCCGGCTTGACGACTTCGAGGGAGCCGATCTGGTCGTCCATGCCCATCATGTAGGCGACATTGATGGTGTGTGCGCGAACAACCTGCTCGAGAGGCACTTTCACTTTTCCCCCCAAGCAGATTTCAACCGTTATCCATTGTGGTTATCTTCCGAGTAACCGTGTACTTCCACCCATCTGAGCAGTATTGGCAATACTGGTATCATCTGCGCACGATAGCGCTGCCATCGCCCCTTTGCCCGGTTGTAGAGAGGTTGAACAATCTGATGATAGCTGGGGGTACCGATTCGCTTGCGCTCAAGCGCAGTGGCCTTGTAGTCGGCCATGGAGTCTTCCCAATCCAGACTCAGAAACTCGAGAACCTGGCGTATGGTCGTCTCCAGATCCGCCACAACCTGCTCGTATGCGACCGTGTGCAGCCTCAATGGCAGGGCCTCGCGATAGGTCGTCCAAAGAGACATTACCTTGTCGTAGCACTGCGCAGCACTTTTCAGATCCAGGAAATTTGCCATGGCATCGTTGAGCATGAATGCCTGCATGAAACAGCTCAGCACACAGTCGCACGGGTGGCGCAAAACGAACAGAAACCGGGCTTCCGGAAAAACCTTGCTGATCAGTCCGACATGGATAATGTTGAGCGGCAACTTGTCAACAACGACCTGACCGGCAATTGGTTGATCACGCATGTGCCGTTTGAGGCTTGTCATGTAGACATCGCGCAATTCCAATACCTGTTCATCAGTCAAGTCCTCGTGGTTCTGAAATTGATCCGGCTGCCAGGTTCCGACCAGCCTAAGCATGTCCAGAACCATCGGCTTTTCCTCTGCCACCGAGATTTTGCTATGGCTCATCAGCACAGTGTCCAGCAGCGTTGTGCCGGAACGCGGAAATCCAATCAGGAACACCAGTTCTGGCGCGTCGCGCTGTGAGGTCGAATTTTCAGGCGCCGTGCGCCTTACACTCTTGTAAGCAGTTTGCAGGTCATCCAGCTTTTGGATGTACTTTTCAGCTTTTATACCACGACCCCTGGCGGCTTCTTCTGCCCAGTTGTTGGCAGTGACAAATGCTTCATATGCGGCCTGCAGATTTCCTAGCCGGTCATTTATGTCGCCCAGCAGATACCAGTAGGTTGAGTTCAGCTGCGCCTGCGCGGGGTTGAACCTCACAACCAATGACAGTGCCTTTAAAGCCTCTTCCAGTTCATTGTCGCGCCGCAAAACCTGTGCCTGCCGGATGGCAAGCCAGATATTGTCAGGCTGGAATACAGAGCACGCATGGGCAACCGCTTGTCTAAGCTCCTCGGTCTGGTTTGTCTTTTCCAGAGCCTCGCAGAGATTATCGTGCGCTTCCGCATAACCGGGTTGCAATTTCACGGCATGGCGCAAACAGTTTATGGCGTCTTCGATGCGCCCGACCCGAAACATCACCCAACCGAGACCGTTAAGCGCAGTGTGATCTTCAGGCGAGACCGTCAACAGCTGCTGAAAAAGCTTTCCTGCCTCACCGAACTCGCCCAGGCCCCTGAGAACGGTTGCCATGTTAAACACGACATCACGGTCATTCGGCTTCAGCTCCAGCGCTGCTCGGTAACAGGCGAGCGCTGCTTGCCTGTCGCCTTTTGCCCGCAACGCATTTCCGAGATTGAAGTGGACATCGCTGTTGCCCGGATCCAGGGCGATTGCTGTTTGATAGCTGTCTATCGCTGTCTGAAAATCCCCCTGTTCGGCAGCAATAACACCGTGGACGTTGTGAACAATGGAAACATCAGGATTGCGCTGACACAACTCTTGCGCCATCTGCAGGGCCTGTTTCAACTCACCTGCCTCAAACACTCCAACGGTCGCAGCAAGTTGATTATCAAGTGTGTTACCTGCCTGCATACAAATGCCGGGATGTTGCAGTCGCCATA
>CAYRLR010000257.1:0-4655 GCA_964424975.1 uncultured Anderseniella sp. | reverse complement strand
CCAGGATCTCGATTTTGGGGATGCCGCCCCAAAGCTTCATCTGGTCTTTGATGTATTCGGCATAGGCCTTCAGGCTGACCTTGTCTTCCGGTCCGGTAATTGCCACCGATGCAACGAAATCTGTTCGCCCAAGTTGCTTGACCACAGGACGTTCGACATTCTCGGGAAAGTCCGAAATGCCGTCGATTGCATTGGTGACATCTGATGTAAACCGGTCAAGGTTGACGCTGTCGGTCTTTTCCACGGTCACCGTGGCAACACCTTCCAGCGCCTCGCAGATGACTTCGGAGACGTTGTTGACACTGTCTATGGCATCCTCGATGCGCTGGCATACGGCCTGCTCGACCTCTTCGGGCCGGCTGCCGGGCCATATTGCCGTGATTTGCAGCTTGCTCGGCGCAATGCGCGGAAAGGTTTCACGTTGCAGCGAGGGATACGCAAATATGCCGAGGGTCAGCAGGGCCAGCATGACCAGGGTCGCTGCTGTGCGGTGTCGTGCAAAGTAGCCGATCATTGAGCGTTATCCGAAAGCTGGCGTCTGATTTCGGCCTCCATGGCGTCGTCCCTTGTGACGCGCAACAGCATGCCTTTGATTGCCGGCAGCAGGTCGGACACGATCACCTTGTCGCCAGTCTCGATGCCGGACCGAACAACCACATTGCCGTCCTGCGTCAGGCCGGTTTCGACCGGCTTGATGACCAGCCGGTCATTGTTGTCGGCGAGATAGAGGCTGTCGCCATGCAGCGCCGCGCGCGGCACAACGATCTGGCCTGTCAGTTTGTTTGCACGGATAGTGACTTCAACGAACATCCCCTTGGACAGTGGCGGGCGTTGGCCTGGTTTGGCGGTCTCCCAGGTATCCTGTGCCGTTACGATTATGCCGATGGAACGGGTCTTGAGGTCTATTGTGTCAGAGACGCGAGAAAAGACGGCTGGCCACACAACCTCTCTCTCACCGGTGTTCAAGTGTATCGTGGCGGAAAACCCCAGTTGACTGATAATGCCGGTGATGCTTTCGGGTGAGATTCCGATCAGCGCATCGCCACCTGCCGCAGCTCGCGCGAGAGCTGAAAACTGCGCCAGCGGCACTTGTGCTTCAACCTCTGCGGTCTTGATCCCATCGGCAGTCACGAGCGTCGATCCAACCTGGGCATACTGTGCCACTTCAACAGACACATCACTGATGCGGGCATCGAATGGCAGGGTGATGCGGGTGCGGGCGAGATTCAGTTTCGCCTGGTCCAGTTCGATCTGGTTGAGTTTCTTCCGCTCGACGAGTGCGGCGCGCTGCGAAGGGATCAGTCTGATCGTGTTTTCAAGGTCCTGGACCTTCTTGCGATGCAAAAGCGTGTCACGGGTTTCCTGGTCGAGCGCAGTTTTTGAAGTCGCTCCACTGCGCACCAGTTCTTCCTTGCGAGCCAGTTCCCGCTCTCTGATGGTCAGGGACTGACGTTCGATTTCCAGGCTGGCCCTGGTGTTTTCCTCCGTCAGGTCGAATTCGACAATCTGGGCGTCAGCCAGGCTGATATTCGCGTCCGCCTGGGCGATTGCCAGTTGGTAGTCGCGCGGTGAAATTCGAATGATTTCTGTGCCGGCGGACATGATGGCTCCGCGTTTCAGCTGCGGATGCATGTACTCGATCTCTCCAGCCGCCTGGGCGACAGCCTGCCAGGTTTTTTCCGGCTGCACAGTGCCAAAACCGGTGACCGTGGGAACCAGATCAGTGCGTGTTGCCTGGATAATGCGGACATTGCGGATTTCTTCCTGTGGCGCGATTGTCTGCGGCGGCTGGCGCTGGCTGACAAACCACCAGACGACAAATACACCCAGCATAATGGGTGGCACTATCAGAAGTTTACGCCACATGGTTTGCGCCTCGGTTGTAAGTTTTTACCGCGCCCGGTTTCAGGTCGCATACTTGCAGGGAAGTGAAGTGTAATCCAGTACAGCAAGGGTTTGCTGGATGACAATGTTGTGGACCAGTTCAATATGCCGCACAGCGCCGGCGAAGTTGCCGGAAACTGAAATCCGGACACGCGAGCGGTGTGCCAGTCAATTGACATCTGGCGCAGGCGCATCATTATGGAACTGCAGACGGGGCGATCGTTGATGGACGGAGAATGGACCATGAGGTCGAGTTTCATGAGCGCTCCGGCGCTTGCATTTGTGCTGCTGGCACTCTTCTTTCTGCCGGCGGAAGCAGGTCCCGCCGAACGAACCATCATTACGTCCCAGGGTGCGGATTACTTCGGTTTTGATCTGGACACGAAAAATGATGTGTCGCTCGATCAGTGCAAGCAGCTGTGTCTTGAAGACGAGCAGTGCCGCGCCTTCACCTTCACCAGTAAACAGCGATGGTGTTTCCTGAAATCCGATTACGGGATCGCGAAACCTTTCGTGGGCGCGGTTGCCGGCAGGGTTGTAGATGTTTCGGTGCAGCCAGTCATTGCAGCACCGTCGCCGCTGACCTTTCTGCCGGATTATCTCATAGCAGAAATGCCTCAGACCCAGGCCGAGATCGGCAAACCGGATCCAGCAGAAACCCGCGGCTTTGCGGCGTTGAAAAATGCCGGCGACACCGGGTTGCGCTCGGGAGAAGTGCGCATTGCGCGTGATGCCTATCTGGCAGCACTCAGGCTGGAAGCGGATGATGCCTCCTTGTGGCTGGGCTTCGCCAGAGCCTCGCTTCGGGTCATTCCGGGTCCCGGCGAAAACAGTTACCAACTCAAACAAACGGCCTCGTCGGCAGCCCGGATTGCCTATCGGAAAAGCAAAACCGTGGCGCTCAGGGCCAATGCACTGGCCGTGCTGGCGCAAGCTCTCGACCAGCGCAGCCTGTTCCGGCCCGCGCTGGAGGCCTACAAGGCCAGCCTGGAACTGGTGTCATCAGCAGGGGTTCAGGCAGCCTACAAGGAACTGCGCGAACGTCAGGGATTTCGTGTCGTGGGCCATTCAGTGGATAGCGATGCAACCACGCCGCGTATCTGCGTACAGTTCTCTGAAGCCCTGCTGCGCTCCGGCATTGATTACGCGCAGTTTGTGACCGTGAATGGTGCGCCTGCCGGTTCACTGGAAGCAAAGGACAACCAGATTTGTGCCGAGTGGCTTTCCCATGGCCAGACCTACAGGGTCGGGCTTCGGCAAGGCTTGCCGTCATCGGTCGGTGAGGTGCTGGAACAGCCGGTAGTCCTGAATGTCTATGTACGCGACCGCGCGCCGGCAGTGCGCTTTACCGGTGACCGGTTTGTCTTGCCCAGTACAACGCGGCGCGGCATTCCGCTGGTCTCCGTCAACACCGACAGTGCCCAGCTAGAGATGTACCGGGTGGGCGACAGGGCACTGGCGAGATTGTTGTCGGGCAACTCGTTTCTGCGCCAGCTCCAGGGCCATGAAGTAGACAGCATCAAACAGGACCTTGGTTCTCCGGTGTGGCAGGGAAGCATCGCTATTGCCAGCCAGTTGAACATGGAAGTAACGACCAGCTTTCCGGTCGATAAGGCAGTGCCGGACAGGAAACCGGGCATCTATGTGCTTACAGCGGTTCCCACGGATGGCAAGACGGACAGTTGGGACGTTCGGGCAACACAGTGGTTCGTCATCTCCGATATCGGCATCAGCAGCTTCACCGGCCAGGATGGACTCAACGTGTTTGTGCGCAGCCTGGCGTCGGCAAGGCCTCTGGCATCTGCCGATGTGCAACTGCTCGCACGCAATAACGAAGTACTGGGGTCCGCGGTCACTGATGCCGATGGTCGCGTCGCCTTTGCAGCAGGGCTGGTTCGCGGCGAGGGCGGTATGGCCCCGGCGGCAATTCTGGCGCGCCATGGCAGCAATGATTTCGTGCTGCTTGATCTGACCCAGGCAGGCTTTGACTTTGCCGATCGTGGTGTCGCGGGCAGGGCCTCACCTGGCGCCATTGACGTCTTTTCGTGGACCGAACGCGGCATTTACCGGCCGGGTGAGACTGTGCACGCGTCCGCACTGGTGCGTGATGTGGCCGCTCATGCCCTGGGCGATCTGCCGCTGACATTTGTGTTCCGTCGTCCCGATGGCGTTGAAGACCGGCGCATCGTGTCGAGCGACGACAGGCTTGGTGCCCATATCGTGGACTACGAGCTTCAGGGCAATGCCATGCGCGGTACCTGGGCCGTGCGGATGCACACTGACATCAGCGCCGAACCGGTCGCGGTCATGCAGTTCCTTGTCGAGGATTTCATACCTGACCGGCTGGAATTCGATCTTGCTGCGACGCCTGACGAAATTGCTGTGACTCAGCCGGCCTCAGTCGCTATCGACGGGAAATTTCTCTACGGGGCACCGGCTGCAGGTCTTGGGGTCGAAGGCAGCGTTAGGATCAAGACGACACGCCAGTGGGACGCCTATCCGGGTTACCTTTTCGGTCTGGCGGAGGAACAGACGCAGGCCGTCACCCGCAGACTTGAGGGTCTGCCGAATCTCGATGACGCCGGAAAAGTGGCGGTGCCGGTTGTTCTGACAGGTGCGCCGGCCACCTCGCAATTGCTGGCGGCCAGCATTGTCATGCGCGTGCGCGAACCCGGCGGCCGGGCCGTAGAGCGCGATGTTGATCTGAAGGTCAGGCCAGAGCGGATGGTCATCGGTATCAAACCCCAGGCAGGCGCTTCTCAGATTGCTGA
>CAYRLR010000256.1:0-4659 GCA_964424975.1 uncultured Anderseniella sp. | reverse complement strand
AGGCAGTATTCCGTTGCCAAGCCAGCTTGCCGTGCATAGGTTGTCGTCAAAGAGACTTGGCAACAGTTTAGAGGGGATCATGGCTATCAAACAATACGATCTTGCAGGTGCCGTGCGCTACCATGACGGCGCGTTCCCGCCAAAATCACTCGACTATGAACGGGTTCTTGGTCCGCTTGAAGATGCCGCGGCTTCCCTTGCACGTTACGATGCAAAAATATCGGGCATGGTGAACGGCGAGCTTTTCCTAGCCCCTCTTCGCCGTCAGGACGCTGTGACCTCCTCGCGTATGGAGGGCACGATCTCAACGATCGAGGATCTCTATCGCTTAGAAGCAGAGGAGGATTCTGGTAGCGCTGACCTCTATCGAGACGCACGGAACGACGATGTTGAAACATACCTCTACTCCCGCGCCCTACGGAGCGCGCAGGAGGCACTTGCTGACGGGATGCCGCTAGGCGAGCATCTGATCCGTTCTGCGCATCAACAGCTTCTTTCCGTCGGTCGCGGAGCGACCAAGCGCCCTGGCAGCTACAAGATCGAGCAAAATTACATCGGTGATGAGCGCCGCGGAAAGATCTCTTACGTCCCGATCGCTCCTGAACACCTTGAACCTGCGATGGCGGCTTTGATGCAGTTCATAAATGCGGATGCGACGCGCCCTCTCATACGTACAGCGCTCACCCATGTTGAATTCGAGGCGCTGCATCCGTTCGAGGATGGCAATGGTCGGATTGGACGTATGCTGATTACGCTGATGCTCTGGCGACTTCGTGTGCTCAACCAGCCCAATTTTTTCGTTTCCGGCTACTTCGAAACCCACAAGGACGAATACATCGAACGGATGCGCGCTGTCTCCGCAGACGGCGACTGGACCGGTTGGGTGATCTTCTTTCTTCAGGCGTTGCATGAGCAGGCCATGGTGAACATCCAGACGGCTGATGCGATATTCGGTCTACACAATGAAATGCGCGAGCGCTTCCGCGAGTTGCTGAACTCGCAGTTTCATGATCAGGCGCTGGACTTCGTGTTCGCCAGCCCGGTGTTTCGCAATGATCGGTTCGTCGAGAGATCGGGTATTCCGGCGACATCGGCGCGCTTGCTGTCGCGCCGTCTTGTGGATGCGGGACTGTTACGAACACTGCAGCCCGCTGCCGGTCGCAGGGCCGCCCTCTATGCCTTCGATCCTCTGCTGGATCTTTTAAAGGTTTGAATGACCATGCAGAGAATGATTAGTCTCCTTGCTATTCTGCTTTCTGCAACGCCCGCCACAGCAAATGAGTTGAATGGCGTGGCGAGCGTGATCGACGGTGACACGGTTGAAATCCGAGGCACGCGAATACGCCTGCATGGAATCGATGCTCCTGAAAGCCGCCAGCTCTGCACGCGCCCGTCTGGGCAATCCTGGCGTTGTGGTCAGCAGGCGGCGCTGGCGCTGTCAGACCGAAACGGGCGGCGCAGTGCCATCTGCGTGGCCCGCGACACCGACCGCTATGGGCGCACCATTGCGGTCTGCTCGCAGGATGGCATCGATCTCAATGCTTGGATGGTCGCGGAAGGCTGGGCAGTGGCTTACCGCCAGTATTCGCGGGACTATGTGTTGGCTGATACTGAAGCCAGAAGCGCTGGGCGCAATATCTGGTCTGGCACCTTTGTCATGCCATGGGACTGGCGACGCGGCGCTCGTAGCCCATGAAGCCGCAGACCGACAGCGCCACAGAGGTTCTAGCTGGCCTCGTGGAACGGGTGACGTTTCACAGTCAGGAGTCTGGCTTTTGCGTGCTGCGTGTAAAGGCGAGGGGCCATCGGGATCTGGTGACAACGGTCGGGCATGCGGCGATGATTTCGGCCGGCGAATGGATTACAGCCTCGGGGGTCTGGCTGAACGACCGCAACCACGGCCTGCAGTTCAAAGCGCATTTCTTGAAGACCTCCGCCCCTTCCACCCTTGAGGGCATCGAAAAATACCTCGGCTCAGGCATGATCCGCGGCATCGGGCCTGTTTATGCCAAGCGCCTGATAAAGGCCTTCGGAAAGGATGTGTTCGACATCATAGAGGCCGAGCCATCGCGGCTGCGCGAAGTCACTGGCATTGGCCCGAAACGCGCTGACAAGATCACTGCTGGCTGGGCGGACCAGAAGGTCATCCGCGAGATCATGGTCTTCCTGCACCAGCATGGCGTGGGCACAGCGCGTGCGGTACGCATCTTCAAGACCTACGGCACGGACGCCGTGCAGGTGATGAGCGAGAACCCCTACAGGCTGGCCAAGGACATCCGGGGGATCGGGTTCCGCACAGCCGACCTGATTGCCGAAAAGCTGGGGATCGAGAAAACCGCGATGATCCGCGTACGGGCGGGTATTTCTTTCGCGTTGAGTGAAGCCATGGGCAACGGTCATTGCGGTCTGCCCCGGGCGGATTTGATCGGTCTGGCGGAAAAGCTGCTCGAAGTGCCACAGCCCCTGATCGAAAGCGCCCTGCTGGAGGAATTGGCCGAGGAAACCGTCACAGCCGATCGCGTGGGCGAAGCGGAGTGCATCTTCCTGACCGGGCTTTATCTCGCAGAGCGTGGGATTGCCGAGCAGATCAAACGCATCCGTGCCGGTGCTCTGCCTTGGCCAGAGATCGACGCGGACAAGGCCCTTCCTTGGATCGAGCAGAAGACCAGCCTCACCTTGGCTGCCAGCCAGGCTGAGGCGATCCGCACCGCCCTGCGCTCAAAGGTCATGGTAATCACCGGTGGCCCCGGCGTCGGCAAGACCACGATTGTGAATTCGATCCTGCGCATTCTCGCTGCGAAGAACGTGAAGCTTCTCCTGTGCGCGCCCACGGGCCGCGCCGCCAAGCGCATGACCGAGGCCACCGGCATGGAGGCCAAGACCATCCACCGGCTGTTGGAGTTTGACCCCAAGGCCTTCGGCTTCAAGCGCAACGACGAGAACCCGCTCGACTGTGATCTGCTGGTCATCGACGAGAGCTCTATGGTCGATGTGCTGTTGATGCAGTCACTAATGAAGGCGGTGCCGACTGCCGCAGCGCTGCTCATCGTGGGTGACATCGACCAGCTACCCTCCGTGGGCCCCGGCCAAGTGCTGGCCGACATCATCGGCTCCGGCGCTGTGCCGGTCATGCGGTTAACGGAGGTCTTTCGCCAAGCGGCGCAAAGCAAGATCATCACGACGGCGCATGCGATCAATGCCGGGCACATTCCGGATCTGGGCAAACCCGACGGGGATGCAGATTTTTACTTCGTGACGGCCACCGATCCGGAACAGGCCGTTGCGCGCATCGTCGAGCTGGTCGCCAAGCGCATCCCGCGCCGCTTTGGCTTCGACCCGATCAAGGACATCCAGGTGCTTTGCCCCATGAACCGCGGCGGCGTCGGTGCACGTTCACTCAACATCGAGCTGCAAGCCGCGCTAAACCCGGCAGGCGAGAAAAAGGTCGAACGCTTCGGCTGGACCTTCGCGCCTGGTGATAAGGTCATGCAGATCGAGAACGACTATGACAAGGACGTCTACAACGGCGACATCGGCATGGTCGAAGACATTGATGTCGACGAGGGGGAGCTCGCCGTGGATTTCGAGGGCCGCAGCGTGACCTTCGCATTTGGCGAGCTCGACACGCTTGTGCCTGCCTATGCCGCCACGATCCACAAGAGCCAGGGATCGGAATATCCTGCCGTGGTCATTCCGGTGATGACCCAGCACTACGCCATGCTCCAGCGCAACCTGATCTACACCGGCGTCACCCGCGGCAAGAAGCTCGTGGTGCTGGTCGGCCAGAAGAAGGCTGTGGCGATCGCGGTGAAAAACGTCTCAGGGCGGCGGCGTTGGTCGAAACTTGATGAGTGGCTGGCGTGACCCGCAAAAAGGCGAACGCCCACAGTAGGTGCCATCCAAGGCTTCACCCTTTTGGGCAATTTGAATATCATGGCAAGTACGCGGAAAGGGTTGATCATGGATAAAGAGGAAAAACGTCTGGATCGGCTCAGCGAACTTCTGCATGCGTTGCCAGTCGATAACATGCCGATGACGCTAAGCGAGCTTGATGGTTATGTGACCGGCGTCCTGGCATTCCCGGAAATGATCCCACCTGCTGAATGGCTTCCACAGGTATGGGGCGAAACAGGTGATGCGCATTTTGCGAATCAGAAAGCTGCTGAAGAAACAATCGGCGCCGTCATGACGCATTACAATTCCGTTGCGCAGGCAATGACTCAGTCCCTCTGGATCGAACCCCTTTACGAAGTCGATCCGAACACTGACGAAATTCTTTGGGAGCCCTGGGTAGACGGTTACACCCGCGCGATAGCCCTTCGACCGGATACGTGGGAGAATCTTCTGGACTGGGCCGATGAAGAAACCCGTAGCACGATGATCTTCTTGATGGCGCTGCAGGAAATTTGCACCGGCAAAAGCAAGTTCACGGAAGAAGAGATTGATGAAATCGACGTCGAAGCACCTAATCTGATCCCAAATTGTGTAGCAACGATTCTGCACCAGTCGCGTCCTGAGCTGGCTGGCACGGTTTCTGCCAATTTCCCCGGTATGCCGCACAAGGCGGCCCCTCGGCCCGGACGGAACGATCCATGCTCATGCGGATCAGGCCGCAAGTACAAGCAGTGCTGTGGCCGGAATTGAAAAATAATGAATTCC
>CAYRLR010000255.1:0-4668 GCA_964424975.1 uncultured Anderseniella sp. | reverse complement strand
GCCGATGTTGTTGAAAAAGTCGGCGAGTTGCTGCCGGTTTCCGGGCTGACTTCGTCTGGGCAAGACCTTGGTCCCGGCATTTCACTGCCGGTAGTCGGCTTGTTGAGATCTTTGATCCTTCACATCATGCAATTGCCTCATGTCGGTCGTTCCGGGGTCGGAGCCTGGCAAGCTTTCGGAGGTTCTGGGCGATGGCTGCAAGAAGAAACTCGTCCTTGGCACCGTTGGGACCTCGCAACCTCAGCCGGGTCAGATTGAGGATCCGCTTGAGATGGGCAAACAGCATCTCGACCTTCTTCCGCTTGTCCCGCGACGTCTTGTAAGCCTTCGTCTTGCGGCCCCAACGGGCCAGATCACGAGCATCTTCATGCTCTTCCCGCGTGACCGCACGAGCATCCATGTTGGGACAGCATCTGTGTTTGGACGGACAGGCCTGACAATCTGCCTTCAAGGCACGGTATTTGTAGGTACCGCCCGTCTTCTTCACTCGGTTCGGGTCTGAGTAGTTTCTGCGGAACCGGCGCAGTGCGTGACCCTCCGGGCAGGTATATTGATCGTTCTCTTCGTCCCACTCGAAGTCGGATCGAGACCATGTCCCGTCTTTTCGTTCACCTTTGTCGATGACAGGGATGAACGGGATGATTCCGCGCTTCTTGACCAGCCATCCAAGGTTATCGCTGGAACCGTAGGCGGTGTCTCCGGCAATCCAGACAGGCTTGATACCGAAGCGCTTCTGCGTCCTATCGAGCATGGTTTGAGAAGCGCCAACTTCAGCCTGACGAATGGCACGTGTGGCTTCAACATCCATGATGACTGAGTTCTCGGTATCAATCAGGTAATTGGTGGCGTAGGCGAAGTAGGGTCGGCTTTCTTCGGCGCGCGTCCATTGCGCAGCCGGATCGGACTTGGCGACGAACTTCGGCTGGGAAGGTGATGCAGCGCCGAACGCCGCATCATTGAGCGTGTCGAGGTATTCCTGCGCGGCGCGCGATCCAATCTGCTGAGCGACGTCTATGCTCCATTCGGAGGCAGGCAGTGAGCGCGTCTTGTTGGCATCTGCCGGTATCAGGCTGGCATCGACGGCGAAGCCCTCGCCGGAGACAAGATCTTCCTTCAGGCAGCGTTCGACAGTCGCCTCAAAGACATGCCTAAGCAAATTACTTTCGCGGAACTTGCCATGGCGATATTTCGAGAAGGTTGAATGGTCCGGTACCTTGCTATCAAGGCCGAGGCGGCAGAACCAGCGGTAAGCGAGGTTGAGGTGAACTTCATCGCACAGCCGACGCTCGGAACGGATGCCCATCACATACCCGATGACCAGCATCCGAACAATCAACTCGGGATCAATAGAGGGCCTGCCCAGATGGCTGTAGAAGGGGTGCAGCTTCGTCCGCATCCCGTCAATATGCAGAAAACGATCAATCTCGCGGAGCATGTGATTGTCGGGCACATGACGCTCCAGATCGAAGTCATAAAACAGCTGCGCCGGTGCCGATTGCGTTCCCATCATGGCCAAGTCCTCCCTTCACCTACTTGTCCAGTGAATCAAATGACTTGCCGCGTCGCAACAAAGACTTTTTCAACAACATCTGCCGGTAACGTTGATTGCAAAAATGCGGTTCCAGTCCTCCAGTGAGGTCTGTTCGATGGTGTGTTCAATCTCGATGCCGGCAGCGTTCACCAGGATGTCGAGCTTGCCGCATTCCGCATTCACCGTCACCATTGCCGCTATTGCGTCAGGCTCGCTGGTCACGTCCAGTTTCACGAAGGTGCTGCCATCGCAATCGCTGTTTTCCAGCGAGCCGTGCTCACTGAGGTCCGCGGCGAACACGGTTGCGCCTTCCCTGATGAAGCGGTCACAGATTGCGCGACCAATGCCGCCGCGTCCGCCGGTGACCAACGCCACCTTTCCCTCGAGTTTTCCGCTCATTCTGTTTCCCTCTTCACAACCCGGTTGAGTGGTGGATAGCGCAGCCTCTCTGCAGCCAGCGTCCAGTCCATGTGATTGCGGACAAATTCCTGCGAGGCATCGCGCCTTGGCTGATAGTCCCAGGACACCAGCGCACCCGATTGCATGGCAGCGTGTACAGCGCGGCGCTGGCGTTGGGTGGCCAGCACATTTGTCCGGATGGCATCGCTGTTCCAGCGCTCACGTATTTCGGCGAAAAAAGCTGCCGCCACGGCCGTATGGTGTGGATCGTCTGCCAGATTGTGGCGTTCCATCGGGTCGGCGTGAACATCGTAAAGCTGCGGCGGATCAACATCGCAATGCATGTACTTGAACCGCCCACGCCGGATCATGAACATCGGGTGGCTGGTGATTTCTGCGCAGTATTCACAGATTGCCTCACGTGACTCCGGCGCCTGCTTGCCTTGCGCCAGCGGCCACAGGGACTTGCCGTCCAACGGCATTCCCGGCTCTGGCTTCGTGTGTCCGGTCGAGGCGGCGATATCCAGGAAGGTTGGCATCAGGTCAACCAGCGAGACAGGCTCTGCCACCGTGCCGTTTGCCACACCCGGACCTGCAATAATCAACGGCACGCGGGCGGAGTGTTCGAAAAAGTTCATCTTGTACCAGAGCCCGCGCTCACCCAGCATGTCACCATGATCCGCCGTGACGATGATCACGGTATTGTCGATGAGATCAGCCTCGGTCAGTGCCTTGACGACTTCGCCGACCTTGGCGTCGAAATAGCTGGTGTTGGCATAATAGGCGTGGCGTGCATTGCGCACTTCGTCGTCCGTCACGGCAACGACATCCGCCTCGATGCCCTTCATCAATCGCCGCGTATGCGGGTCATCGGCCGGTCCGGTTTGCGGCATGTCGATGGCATCATGGTCATACAGATCCCACCATTCAGGCCGTGCAACATATGGGTCATGCGGGTGGATGAAGCTGACCACCATGGCAAACGGCTCGGTCTTGTTCATCTTGTATTCGAAGATACGCCGGCGGGCGAAGAAGCTGGTTTCCTCGTCGTACTCGATCTGGAAAGTGGTGGCAGCGACGCCTGCTTCACGCACCGAATCCATGTTGTGGTACCACTTGTCGATACGCTCATCCGGCATTTCCCAGTCCGGTGTCCAGGCGTGGTCTGCCGGATAGATATCGGTCGTCAGGCGCTCTTCAAACCCATGCAACTGGTCTGGGCCAACGAAGTGCATCTTCCCCGACAGGCACGTGCGATAACCCATCTGCCGCAAACAGTAGGCAAAGGTCGGGATTGAAGCCGGGAACTCCGATGCGTTGTCGTATGCCGCAATCCGCGTGACCAACTGGCCGGACATGAACGAAAACCGCGATGGCGCACACAACGGCGCATTGCAGTAGGCAGCGTCAAATCTCGTCCCGCGCGCCGCCAGTGCATCCATGTGCGGTGTCTTGACCAGCGGGTGTCCGTAGGTGCCGGTAAACTGCGGCGCCAGTTGATCGGCCATGATCACGACGATGTTCGGCGATGTCATTGCCCGATGGCCCTTGCGTAGGCATCCAGCACCAGCCCGTGGAAGTGGTGTACCGCATGCTCTGACTTGCCTGAGCCATCCGGGTCATTCACAATCCGGCCCTGTTCGAATGCAGGTGTGTTCATGCCGCGCTGAACGCTTTCCACCAGCCCGATGTCTTCAACCTGCAGAACCTCGTCCAGGTACCGGATGGCTTCTGTCTCCATATCGTCTGCTTCCGGCGTTTCCAGATAGAAGTCATACGTTTCCAGTGTCCGGTCCGGCCCGGCAGGAATGATATTCAGCACGATCATGGATGACCTGCCCGGATAGCGCATCAGGCAGGTGTTGGGCCACAGCCACCACACCGCATGGGTGCGAACGGTTGCGTTGGACACGTCATAGGCACTGTTGTTGCCTTTCCCCGCATCTGCCATATGGCTTGAATAGATGCCGTGTGTTGTCACCTTGTAGGTGTCCATGTCCACCAGCGAGCAAAAATCCTTGTGTGCCGTCGGGCAGTGATAGCATTCCAGAAAGTTGTCGACGATATTCTTCCAGTTTGACTTGATGTCATAGGTGAGACGATGGCCGAACGTAAGCTGGTCAATGTTCGGTGCCCAGTGCTTGATCTCGGTTGCCAGGTCACCGGACTGCGACGCAAGTGACGGCGCACTGGTGTCCAGGTTGACATAGATAAAGCCGCAGAACTCCTCAACCTGAACCTGGTCGAGGCAGATGTCCTTGATCGCGAATTCCTTCAGGTTCTCCGTATGGGGCGCGCGGACAAGGCCGCCATCCAGCCTGTAGGTCCAGGCGTGGTAGGGGCACATGATCTTGTTGATGCGACCCTCTCCGGACAATAGTTCATGTGCGCGGTGTTTGCAGACATTGTAGAATGCGCGCAGGTGACCATCACTGTCTCGCACCACGGCAATCGGCTTGCCGGCAATGTCTGCCGTCACATACGAACCAGATGCCCGGACCTTTTCCACGTGGCAAACCCACTGCCAGGTGCGCGAAAGAATGTGCTTCAGATCCATTTCGTGCCACATCTGCGTCGTGTAGGCTTCTGCACGCAGCGACAGTGATCGCGATGCATCCGGGTGATACCCTTTCCGGATGGCTGCAAGCTGTTGATTTGACGGCATTTGTATCATTGCTCGAGTCCCATTGCTGATCTCGAGACTTGGTCGTAACACTATATGTGGATGGTTTTTGATT
>CAYRLR010000254.1:0-4670 GCA_964424975.1 uncultured Anderseniella sp. | reverse complement strand
TTGCGCCGGATCAGCATCTGGGCAACCCGGGCAGCGTGAGCGTGTTCCTTGGACACGTACTTCGCGGCGCGGATGGCGGCGTTGGTTTCCTGCGCCATGACCAGCGCCCACATGCGCGCCTTGTGGTCATCCCTGCTCAGCAGGCTGATAAAGTCTTCGGCAATCTGCTTTTCCAGATACGCCGGCAGTTTGGGGTTCACCCATGCTGTTCTGATGGACTTTGCCGCGCTGGCCTTGTCGCCGCGCGCCAAGGCCAGGCGGGCATAGGCGACATGGCCATGAGCGGAAATGGGTGAAAAGCGACTGAAGTGCCTTGCAACCGTTTCGAGCGGGGTGGTTTTCCGGGCCAGGATGGACTGGGCTACCCGGGTCAGTGGTTTGGTTGCCGGCCAAGCTGGATTGGCGATCACAAAACTCATTATCCGGTCAGGCCCGGAATCCGTCGGGTTTTTGCGAATGTAGAGCCATTCGACGGCTTTCAACGTCGCCTGGTCCTGCGATTTGGCAGCCAGATCGAAGGCTTCCTGCCAGTCGCCCTGCACGGCTGCCTTCAGCGCGCGGACCGACACCGCAGTGTTGCGCGCCGGCGAGCGTCCATTATTGGCATTGAGCAATTCCTGAACTGCAGACGTATCAGGGCCTTGCGATGTGCGCGCTGCGGCGTCGCCAGCAGGGCCAACAGCAAATCCCAGGCAAATGGCTGTCGCGAATGCCGCGCGCCTGATCGTTGAGAATTCGGAAACTGATGAACTCATGCCGTCCTCGAACCGTCTTTAAACCAGGAACAGATAACTTGATTCTGCGTTTGACCGGGATGATTTCTGCTCAACTCGATCAACGCAGTCATTTCTACTTGCTCCAGAGAGGTTAAAACAGCGTAAAGCTGCAAACCTGTGTTGCTTGCTGGTCGTCATTGTCTGTCCCGCTTTCGCGGGTTTATGGTTCCCTAGCGGCACAGATGACTAACCGCTGATTGCGGCTGCGATGTGGCCGCATATATTGGGTCAGGGCGGTTTCAAGCTTTCGGTTGCCGCACCGCAGCGGTGGGGTTATGGTGCCGCGCTCGCGGTAAGGATGCAGGCCTGCACTGTTAGTGTACGGACACCTGCGACGGCTCTGCCTGGCGCAGTTTGGTTTACGAATTCTCGAGGTTTTGAAATGGACGCACGCTTTCACGGCTCTTTTCCCGCACTGATTACACCGTTCAGGGACGGCAAAGTGGATGAAGCCGCATTTCGCAAACTCATCGAGTGGCATATTGCGGAAGGGACCCATGGTATCGTGCCGGTCGGCACCACCGGTGAATCGCCGACGCTGAGCACAGATGAGCACAAGCGTGTTGTCGAGATTGCCGTTGAAACAGCCGCAGGGCGCATTCCGGTCATTGCAGGCGCCGGCTCCAATTCCACTGCCGAGGCTGTGGATTTTGCGGTTCACGCCAATGAAGCAGGCGCTGATGCTGCGCTTTCCGTGGTGCCGTATTACAACAAACCGACGCAGGAAGGCCTTTATGCGCACTTTGCGGCCGTGGCCAGGGCTGTACCGGAGTTACCGGTCTTTATATATAATGTGCCGGGCCGTACCGTTGCTGAAATCTCCGTGGATACCCTGGCGCGCCTCGCCGTGGATTTTGCCAATATCATCGGCACCAAGGATGCAACGGCTGATCTGGCGCGGCCATCGCTGCAACGCCTTGCATCGGGTGAAAAGTTTATTCAGTTGTCCGGCGAGGATGGAACGGCGCTGGCGTTCAATGCGCATGGCGGCACCGGGTGTATTTCGGTAACGGCGAATGTGGCGCCACGTCTGTGCGCGGAATTCCAGGAAGCAACGCTTGCCGGGGACTATGCCAAGGCGCTGTCGATCCAGGATCGTTTGATGCCGCTGCATGCGGCCCTGTTCTGCGAAACCAGCCCGTCACCGGTGAAATACGCGGTGAGCCTGTTGGGTCACGCACTTGAAGATGCCCGTTTGCCGATCATGCCGGCAACCGAGGGCGCTCGTCAGCAGGTCAAGGCAGCCATGGTGCATGCCGGCCTGTTGAACTGAATGCTGGAACGGGTACCGTAACATGTCTTCCAAAAGTGGTGGTGCAAAACGACGCTCCGGCAATCCTGTCATAGCTGACAATCGCCGCGCCCGGTTTGACTTTGAGCTCATGGACAGCCTCGAGGTCGGTGTCATGCTGACCGGCACCGAGGTCAAGTCGCTGCGCGCCTCAAAGGCAACTATTGCCGAAAGCTATGTCCAGGTGAAAAATGGCGAGCTGTGGTGGATCAACGCGCACATTCCCGAGTACAATCAGGGCAACCGCTTCAATCATGAGCCGCGCCGCATTCGCAAGCTGCTCGCCCATGCCCGCGAGATTGCCCGGCTTGGCCAGGCGGTGGACCGGGAAGGGCTGACCATCGTGCCATTGAAGATCTACTTCAATGACCGTGGCCGGGTGAAACTTGAAATCGCACTTGCCAAGGGCAAGAAAGTTCACGACAAGCGCGAGACGGAAAAAAAGCGCGACTGGCAGCGAGACAAGGCGCGATTGATGCGCGAAAAAGGCTAACCGCAACATCCCCTGAATCGATCCTATTCCACGGAGTTTGAAGATGATTACCGATAAGGCAGGTCTGCTGGACCAGGTGCGCGACCGCTTTGCCCATGTGGATACGTGTCCGTTTCAGGGGCCACGGGTGTTCTTTGAGAATGCCGGGGGTGCACTGACCCTGAAATCAGTGGTCGAGACGTCGGCAAGGTTTGCAGCCATCCCGGACAACCAGGGACGCGACAATCCCGCCTCGCATCAACTGGTTGACATCATCAATGCCTCCAAAGCCAGGATGCGGGTGATGTTCAATGCAGCAGACGGCCAGTTTTTCGTGGGCGAAAGCGGTACCGAGCTTTTGTTCCGCCTGATCAGAACGACCATTGTGGGCGCAGAGCATGGCGGCGTTGTGCTTGGCACCACGCTGGAACACCCTGCGTCGAAGAGCGCGGCGATGAAATGGGCCGATGTCACCGGCCAGTCCTATGTCGCGGTGCCGCATGATGACGCGACCGGGACCGTGACGGCGGATGATTATGCCAGGCATGTCACGGCAGATGTGCGGGTCGCCACCATCATCCATACCTCGCCCGTAACCGGCATGTCAGTGGATGTTGCCGCGGTATCGGCCGCCATCCGGGCCGTTGCACCTGACTGCTTCATCATTGTCGATGGCATCCAGCACGCCAGCCATGGCCACATCGATATCGAGGCCTGCCATGTGGACGGCTATGTGGTGTCGCCCTACAAGGTATTTTCACGCCACGGCTATGGTGTTGCCTGGGCATCGGACCGCCTGACCGCCCTGCCACGCGAAGGCCTGCTCGGTGGACCGGCTGAGAATTGGGAACTGGGCACGCGCGACACCGGCGCTTATGCGACTTTTTCCGACGTGGTGGATTATTTCACCTGGCTGGGGCAGCACTTTACCGACAGCGATGATCCTCGTGCCCGGATTGAAGCGGCTGCCGGCGCGATCCATGACCATGAAAAATCCCTGACCAATGCCATGCTGCATGGTATCGGCAATCTCAAGGGCCTGGCGGAAATGCCGGGCGTCACCATCATTGGCGGGGTCGACAACCCGGCGCGTGAAGGGCTGGTGTCACTGACCGTGGACGGGGTCTCTGCTGCTGACATTGTTGCCGCGCTGAATGATCAGGGCATCCGCACCCACGTCCGGAAAAACGATCATTATTCCGGCAATATCCTGACGCCGCTGGGACTGTCTTCGTGCGTCCGGGTATCGCTGTGCCACTACAACAGCGAGCAGGAAGTCTCGCAGTTCCTGGCGGCGATGGAAGAGATCGTGGCGAAGCAGAAATAGGCGGGAAAAAAACAGACCCGGTCAGATCTCGGCAAATTCCTCGAAATCATCGTTGGACTGGGTCGGCGCGTTGTCGCGGTGATTGTCCCTGTTGCCGGCCGGTTTTCTGCCGATCTTGTCCTGCAGTGACTTCAGATCAACGAACTGGTCGGCCTGGCGGCGCAGTTCGTCGGCAATCATCGGCGGGCGGATCGCCATGGAGGAAATCACCGTTACGCGGCAGCCCTTGGACTGGGCGGCTTCAACCAGCGAGCGAAAATCGCCGTCACCGGAAAACAGGATGACGTGATCCAGCGACGGGCAAAGCTGCATGACATCAACGGCTATCTCGATGTCCATGTTGCCCTTGACCTTGCGCCGTCCGGCGGCATCGGTGAATTCCTTGGCGGGCTTGGTCACCATCATGAAACCATTATAGTCCAGCCAGTCAATCAGCGGGCGGATGGGAGAATAGTCGGCATCGTCGAGCAGCGCGGTATAGTAGATCGCTCGGGTCAGACGGGTGCCGTCTTCAAACATCTTCAGCATGTTCTTGTAGTCGATGTCGAACCCCAGCGCCTTGGCTGTCGCGTACAGGTTGGAACCGTCTATGAAAAGGGCCGTGCGTTCGTCTTTGTATAGGCGCATTTGAAATCTCCTGACAGTCAAAATGGATTGATGAAATGGTAAACCGGTATAGTGTCTTCCAGGTGATGACCTGAATAATGCGGCGGGTGTGCCACAAGATAATGATCGACGCAATCGGGAACGGTACGGCAACATGATTCTGGTGGGATTGGGCAGCAATATGACGGGGCCATGGTG
>CAYRLR010000253.1:0-4686 GCA_964424975.1 uncultured Anderseniella sp. | reverse complement strand
GAAGTCGCACAGGAAGTCGGCTTGCCCAACTCAACGGCACACCGTCTGCTCACCACTTTGCAGAACGAGAGGTTCGTGAGATTTGATACTGAACGGTCGGTGTGGCTGATCGGTGTTCAGGCGTTTCGGGTCGGCTCAGCTTTCGTGCGCTCGCGCGACGTGGTCACCATAGCGCGCCCCTACATGCGTCGCCTGATGGAGCAGTCTGGCGAAACCGTCAATCTCGGCATTGCTGATCGGGGCGAAATTGTCTACCTGGCCCAGGTTGAATGCCAGAAAATGATGCGCGCCATCGCCGGGCCGGGCGGGCGCGCGCGGATGCACTGTTCCGGTGTCGGCAAGGCCATCTTGTCCCACATGAATCAGGAGGCTACCCGCAAGGTGTTGCACGGGCGTGAACTGACCCGTGAGACGTCTCACACCCACACGTCGATCGAAGCCTTGTTTCAGGATCTTGAAGTCTCGCAACAGCGCGGCTATGCGATTGATGATGAGGAAAATGCCATTGGCCTGCGCTGTGTGGCATCTGCCATATTTGATGAGCACGGCGAACCCCTGGCAGCGGTCTCGGTGTCGGGTCCGACAGCGCGCGTAACAGACCAGCGGGTATTGTCGCTTGGCGAGCTTGTCCATAAGATCGCCAATGACATAACCGCAGAACTGGGCGGTACGCAGCGCCATCGCTAACGGTGGTGCTTGAGAGGTTAACCCGGACTTTTCAACGATTTGAAGCGTTTTACAGACAACAAGAAGAAACAGACTGCCGAACAACTGGCGGTTCTCGTTCAGGGATTTTCAGATGGTAGACAAACAGCAAGTCATGGCGGCTCTCTCCAAGGTGCGCGGACCTGATCTTGACGGCGACCTTGTTTCGCTCGGGCTGGTCTCAGACGTGGTTATCAGTGGTGACAATGTGATGTTCGCGATCACCGTTGAGTCCTCGCGCGCCAGCGAACTGGAGCCGTTGCGCCAGGCTGCGGAAAAGGCGGTCGGCAAGGTGGATGGTGTGGAAAAGGTCATGGCCGCTCTGACCGCGGAGGTCAAGCCGGGCGCACGTCGTGCAGCAGGCCAGACGCCGCCGCCGGCAGGTGCCACCATGGCGCCGCCGCCACCCATGCAGAAGCCGGGCCCCAAGGCCCAGGCGGCGCAGACAATGGCCGGTGTGCCCGGCGTCAAGCACATCATCGCGGTTGCATCCGGCAAAGGCGGGGTGGGCAAGTCCACCACTGCGGTCAATCTCGCGCTGGGCATGCAGGCAAATGGCCTGAAAGTTGGCATACTGGATGCCGACATTTATGGCCCCTCGGTACCGCGCCTGCTTGGAATTACCGGCAGACCTGAACCCGTCTCGCCGGGCTCACGCACGCTGAAACCGCTCGAAGGCTTTGGTCTCAAGGCCATGTCGATGGGCTTTCTGGTTGAAGAAGACACGCCGATGATCTGGCGCGGGCCGATGGTGATGTCGGCGCTGCAGCAGATGTTGCGCGAAGTGGCATGGGGAGACCTCGATGTTCTCGTCGTCGACATGCCGCCTGGAACCGGTGATGCCCAACTGACCCTGGCCCAGCAGACGCCGCTGTCAGGTGCCGTCATTGTCTCGACACCGCAGGACCTTGCCCTGATCGATGCGCGCAAGGGCCTGAACATGTTCCGCAAGGTGAATGTACCGGTTCTCGGTATCGTCGAGAACATGAGCTATTTTACCTGCACCAAGTGCGGCGAGCGCCATGAAATCTTCGGTCATGGCGGGGCGCGTGACGAAGCCGAAAAGCTGGGCTTGCCGTTTTTGGGCGAGGTCCCGCTGGACAAGGATTTGCGCATCCGCTCTGATTCTGGTCAGCCAATCGTGGTTTCAGCGCCGGACTCTCATCATGCCGTGTTGTATCGCAAGATTGCAGAAACCATCTGGGCTTCGATTCTGGGCGATTCTGCGGGCCAGAAGCGGGCTGCGCCCCGTATAATTGTTGAGTAGATTACTCCACATTACCAGATCGTGAAAGCCTGACTGACCGGGTTGGAATATGCTTGCCTAATGCGCCTGCACTGCGTCATCCTGTTCGATATCTACAGCATTCCTCGCAAAACGGGTTGCCGGTTTCGCGAATAAGAGATGCCGCGTAGACGGAAAAGAGCGTGGTTTCGATCTGTCGGAACCTGGATCGCTCCTAGGAGAGGAAGACGAGGAACGTGCTCCGTTTGAAGGGTGCGGCCTCGATATTACCAGCATGGGTGAGGCTAAGTTAGCGCTGTCAATTTCTGAAGAAGATGTATTGCGGGCAAACCTGTACAGGTTGCTGGCAAGTTCGTTGCGTGCGGGGCCGTCGCGTCACGACCTGGACATGTTCGCTGACATGCGCGGCGATGGTACGCCGATTGGCCAGGCGGTTTCCGCCCTGACTCGGGTTGCTTCCAAATCCAGCCCTGAGCAGGTGTCGCGTGAGTTTCACGATCTGTTCATAGGCGTGGGCCGCGGTGAATTGGTGCCCTACGGATCCTATTATCTGACCGGCTTCCTGCACGAGAAACCCCTGGCGCGATTGCGCAATGACATGAGCCGTCTCGGCATTGAGCGGCGTGATGATGTCGCTGAACCCGAAGACCACATTGCCGCACTGTGTGAAATGATGGCCGGTCTTATCGTTGGTGATTTCGGCGAGGCGCTGGATCTCGACGACCAGAAGAAATTCTTCCAGGCTCACATCGCATCGTGGGCCAAGCACTTTTTTACTGATCTTGAGGGTGCGCGCTCATCGGTGTTCTACGCCTGTATCGGGCAACTGGGTGCAGCATTCATGGATGTTGAGGAACAGGCCTTCTTGATGGTTTGATCCTTTTAACGTGTGACCGGACAGTTTGCTGTCCGAATTAGCGGGCGGGTAACCGTCCATAACTGAAGGAGCGGAAAATGGCAGAAGGAAGTGAAAAGGTGGCCGCAGGCCGTCGTAATTTCCTCAAGCTTGCGGGTGTGTCCGCCGTGACTGGAACTGCAGCTGTTGCTGCTGGAACGGTTGCAGCAGAAGCGGCTGCGCCTGTTGAAGGCAGTGCAGGCTATCAGGAAACTGATCACGTCAAGACGTACTACAAGCTTGCCGCATTCTAGTTCCTGTTCGGAACTGAATTTGCGGAATTACGAGACTTAAATTCAGGCGCCAATTGTGGCGTCGCATCTGGAGGAAGATCATGCTCAGGAAGAAGACGGGAGAGGTTGCGTTCGGCCCTCGACTGTCATCGGCCCTCACCGATTTAACCGGTGGAGCGATTGACAGGCGGACATTCTTGCGCCGTTCGGGACTTGCAGTAGGCGGTCTTGCGGCAGCATCGACACTATCGTCGGGAATGGTGCGCAAGGCAGAGGCAGCATCGGTTTCCGGTGCGGTTGAAATCAAGAAGTCAGTGTGTACGCACTGCTCGGTTGGTTGCACCGTACTTGCAGAAACCACAAATGGCGTATGGGTTGGCCAGGAACCTGGTTATGACAGCCCGTTCAACCTTGGTGCACATTGCGCAAAAGGCGCAGCAGTCCGCGAGCACGCCCACGGCGAGCGCCGCCTGAAGTATCCTACCAAGCTGGTTGATGGCAAATGGCAGCGCGTGTCATGGGAAGAAGCCATCAACGAAATCGGCGACAAGATGCTGGACATCCGCGAGAAGTCCGGCCCTGACTCGGTTTACTGGCTGGGATCGGCCAAGCACAACAATGAGCAGGCCTATCTGTTCCGCAAGCTTTACGCTTACTGGGGCTCCAATAATGGTGACCATCAGGCGCGTATCTGTCACTCGACCACGGTTGCCGGTGTTGCCAACACCTGGGGCTATGGTGCGATGACCAACTCCTACAATGACATGCACAATTCGCGTGCCATTTTCCTGATCGGCGGCAATCCTGCCGAGGCACATCCTGTGTCTTTGCTGCACATGCTGAAGGCCAAGGAAGAAAACAACGCGGCATTCATCGTCTGTGACCCGCGCTTTACGCGTACCGCTGCTCACGCCACCGAATATGTCCGGTTCCGTTCCGGTACCGACGTGGCGCTGATCTGGGGTATCTTGTACCACATCTTCGAGAACGGCTGGGAAGACAAGGATTTCATCTCCCGCCGTGTCTGGGGCATGGAGTACATCAAGGAAGAAGTCGCCAAGTGGACGCCTGAGGAAGTTGAAAAGGTCACCGGTGTTCCCGGCTCGCAGATGAAACGCGTTGCCCGCACTCTGGCCCAGAACAAGCCTGGCACCATCGTGTGGTGCATGGGCGGTACACAGCACACCAACGGTAACAACAACACACGTGCTTATTGTGTGCTGCAGCTTGCTCTCGGCAACATGGGCGTTGCCGGTGGCGGTGCCAACATCTTCCGTGGCCATGACAATGTGCAAGGCGCAACCGACCTTGGCGTTCTGATGGACACACTGCCAGGTTATTACGGCCTGTCGGCCGGTGCATGGGCTCACTGGGCGCGTGTATGGGAAGAAGAACTGGACTGGCTGAAAGGCCGCTTTGCCACCCGCAAGGACAAGGACGGCAAGGACAAGGCGATGATGAACGAGAAGGGTATTCCCGTCTCGCGCTGGATCGACGGTGTTCTTGAAGCGAAAGAGAACATCGATCAGCCGGACAATGTCCGCGCCATGGTGTTCTGGGGCCACGCGCCCAACTCGCAGACCCGTCTGCCGGACATGCAGAAGGCA
>CAYRLR010000252.1:0-4687 GCA_964424975.1 uncultured Anderseniella sp. | reverse complement strand
GGCTTCGCGACATTATCACTGCCTACAATTATCTTCGCGATGCCGGTGTGTGCTGAATTGCAGCAAAAGTGGCCCTTGCTAGGGTCGCATTACTCAGACTAAAACCTCTGTGTATATGACCCTTGAGCCCCGGTTTTCCATGTGCGAAGACCGGGTGTTGATTTCCCGGAGACCGGTTTCCCATGAATGCAAATACAACTATCGAAGCAGAAGACATGCCCGACAAGATCATTTCGGTGCGCGATACCTTCAAGTTCGACACAGATCTGACGGTTCCTGCCTACTCCACGGCCAATGAATATGTCCCGGAAATCGACGAGGATTACCTGTTCAACCCGGAAACCACGCTGGCCATCCTGGCGGGATTTGCCCATAATCGCCGGGTCATGGTGTCAGGTTTCCACGGCACCGGTAAATCAACGCACATCGAACAGGTCGCTGCCCGGCTGAAATGGCCTCTGGTGCGCATCAATCTCGACAGTCATATTTCGCGTATCGATCTGGTCGGCAAGGACGCCATCGTCATCAAGGATGGCATGCAGATCACCGAGTTTCGCGAAGGTATTTTGCCGTGGGCCTATCAGCACAATGTCGCACTGGTGTTTGACGAGTACGATGCCGGCCGTCCCGATGTCATGTTCGTGATCCAGCGCGTGCTGGAAAGCTCCGGCCGCCTGACACTGCTTGACCAGGCGCGCGTGTTGAAGCCGCACCCGGCATTCCGTCTTTTTGCAACCGCCAACACTGTCGGTCTTGGCGACACAACCGGCCTCTATCACGGCACCCAGCAGATCAACCAGGCCCAGATGGACCGTTGGTCGATCATCGTGCAGTTGAACTATCTCAGCCATGAGCAGGAATGCGGCATCGTTCTGTCCAAGAACAAGTCGTTCAATGATCCTGTCGGCAAGAAGGTGATTTCCAACATGGTGCGCCTGGCTGACCTGACCCGGAACGCCTTCATGGCGGGTGATCTTTCAACCGTCATGAGCCCGCGCACGGTCATCACCTGGGCTGAAAACACCACCATTTTCGATGATGTCGGCATGGCGTTCCGGATGACGTTCCTGAACAAGTGCGATGAACTGGAGCGCGCCCTGGTTGCGGAATTCTACCAGCGCTGCTTTGGTGAGGAATTGCCGGAATCATCTGCTGTTCTGGCTGTGAGCTGACCCGGCGGACAAGCACCAACGCAATGACAAACGATCGTGAAGCCCCAGCGGAAAATTTCAAGCGCGCCCTGACGCTCGCAATGAAGACGCTTGCGCAGGAGCCGGAGCTCACTTGCACGTTTGGCGCCGAACACCCCGGCATCACCGACAAGCGCGCCAGGTTGCCCCAGGTCACACGCGATACCACCGCTGCAGACCTTGCGATTACGCGGGGCCTGTCCGATGCCATGGCGATGCGGTTAGCCAACCACTCGACCAGTGTTCATGCACGCTATCTGCCCCAGGGCCAGCAGGCGCGCACGGTCTATGAGGCAATTGAGCAGGCCCGGGTCGAAGCTCTCGGCGCGCGCGCCATGCCGGGCATGGCGACGAACCTGAATGCCATGCTGGACAAGCGTTTCGATGAAAAGGTCACAGGCCCCCTGCGCAAGCGCGAAGATGCGCCGCTGGAAGATGCGCTTGCCCTGATGGTGCGCGAACGCCTGACCGGCGAAACACCGCCGGAGTCTGCAAAAAAGCTGGTTGAATTATGGCGGCCGTGGATTGAGGAAAAGGCCGGCGGAAAGCTCGACGGGCTGGATGACTGCATCCATGACCAGACCGCGTTCTCACGGCTCTCGCGCGATTTGCTGGCACGGCTCGACATGTCTGACGAACTGGGCGACGACCCGGACGATGCCGAAGACAATGACGACGACACCGACGACAATGCCGAGGGCGAGCAGGAGCAGACGGAAACCGGCCAGGAAGATGCCGAAACGTCCGCCTCCGAAGACATGGAGCAAGGCGACGCCGACCAGGACGAAACCATGGAAGACGCCATGGAGATGGACGGCTCGGAAGACATGGACGACATGCAGGGTGAAGAAGAGCCCGATGGCGACCAGCCATGGCGGCCGGAACTGCCGTTTGCATCCATGTCCAACGACAAGTTCTACCAAGTCTATACCAATCAGTTTGACGAGACAGTCGAGGCAGATGAACTGTGCGACCCGGAAGAACTGGCCCGGCTGCGCAACTACCTGGACAAGCAACTGGCGAGTCTGCAGGGCGTGGTGGCCAGGCTGGCCAACCGGCTGCAGCGCCGGCTGATGGCACAACAGAACCGCTCCTGGGACTTTGACCTTGAAGAGGGTATTCTGGATGCAGCACGGCTGTATCGGGTTGTCATTGACCCGACCCATGCGCTGTCGTTCAAGGTCGAGCAGGACACCCAGTTCCGCGACACCGTTGTGACCTTGCTGCTGGACAATTCCGGCTCCATGCGCGGCAGACCCATCACGGTGGCTGCCACCTGCGCCGACATTCTGGCCCGCACGCTGGAGCGGTGTGGGGTCAAGGTTGAAATTCTCGGCTTCACGACTCGGGCCTGGAAGGGCGGCCAGGCGCGTGAGAAATGGCTGGCAGACGGCAAGCCGCCCATGCCGGGCCGGCTCAACGATCTGCGCCACATCATCTACAAGTCTGCTGATCAGCCATGGCGGCGCGCACGGCGCAATCTCGGCCTGATGATGCGCGAAGGCCTGTTGAAGGAGAACATCGACGGTGAGGCCCTGATCTGGGCACACAACAGGCTGTTGGCGCGTCCTGAACAACGCCGCATCATGATGGTGATCTCCGACGGTGCGCCGGTGGATGATTCAACCCTGTCCGTCAATTCCGGCAACTATCTCGAAAAACATTTGCGCCAGGTGATCGCCGATATCGAAAACCGTTCGCCGATTGAACTGATCGCCATCGGCATCGGCCATGATGTGACCCGCTATTATCAAAGAGCCGTTACCATTGTCGATGCTGAAGAGCTCGGCGGCGCGATGACCGAAAAGCTTGCTGAACTGTTTGAAGAGCGCGCGTCGGCGCAACCCACAGGCAGAAGCCGCGGCAAGGTGCGCAAGACAGGCTGACCTGTGCCGCATCGTGCAGCAGTGAGTGCGGGTTTGCGACCATGGGCACGCCAAAGCGTGTATCGCTGTATTTGAAAGGCAAAGCCATGAAGCACTGCAGACGGGTGATTGGATGTTGCTTGTCAGTGTTCATGCTGTTGCCGGTTCATCGCGCTGCTGCCGGTGACAATGCCATTACGCTCAGCACGACACCACGCAGTTTTTCCCGCTTCGGCATTGGCAAAATGTCGTCAGAACTCACTTTTCTGGGTGGACTGACACTCACCAGCGACAACAGGAGCTTCGGCGGTTTTTCCGGCCTGGACGTGACTCGCGATGGACAGCGCTTTATCAGCGTCAGCGATCAGGGGCACTGGCTGACCGGCCGCTTCATCTATGAAAACGGCCGCCTCAAAGGCATCGCGGAGGCCCGTCTTGCCCCAATCCTGAACCACGAGGGCAACCCGGATGAACGCAAGTCGCGCATCGACGCCGAGGCAGTTGCCGCCTGGAGCGCAAAGGGCATCGAAGGCAAGGTGATTGTCGGCTTTGAACGGCGTGAACGGGTTGAACAATTCAACATTGGCAAGCACGGCCTCAAGGCAACGGCACACCGGGTCAGAAGCCCGAAAGCCTTGTCGAGTGGCCAGAAAAACGGCGAACTCGAAGCCCTGGGGCGGTTTACGGAAGGACCGCTGAAGGGATGGCTGGTGGCAATATCCGAACGAAATCATGCCAGGGATGACAGTCTTCGCGGCTGGCTGTGGCGCAAGGGTAAAACCCACGAGTTTCACATCCCGCGCCATGAAGACTACCTGGTCACCGGCCTCGCAATCCTGCCCGGCGGCAAAGAGATCGTTACTGTTGAACGCAGCTTCACACCTCCGATAATGGTCGGCATGGCTTTGCGCCGCTTCTCGATTGATCAGCTTCAAAATCGCAATACCGGGCCCGGCAAGCTGTTGTTCGCCGGCAAGCTGACCGCCTACCAGATCGACAACATGGAGGGCATTGCCGCGCACCGCGACGAACGCGGTACAGTTCTGACGGTGATTTCAGACGATAATTTCAACAAGTCAGTGCAATCGACCGTGATATTCCAGTTTCGCCTGAACTGAATTGCCGCGCTTCAGGTCAGACAGTGCCGGTGTTTTTGCCATCGATGCTGAGCGCATTCTTTCTGGCCCAGTAGCGTTGCACGCCATCGGGACCCATCTTCTCATAGAACGGCAGCAACTCATCGGGTCCGCGCTGGCCTTGATACGCCATCACCGGCACCCCGGTGCCACACGATGTCTGGACAAGATCAATGGTCATGTCGAAGATCTGGCGACTGCCCGCCATCGCCGGGAACAGCCGGGCAAGCTCATCCCAGCCGGCATCGCGAGGGTGCAGCGTCGACGCTGTACCATAGGTCCTCAGGATCAGCGCATCGCCGTCAAACGCGCAGAATATCAAGGTCATCCGGTTTTGCTCGCGAAGATGGGCTGCCGTCTCGTTGCCGCTGCCGGACAGGCTCAGCCAGACAATGCGATTGGGACCCACAACGCGCAAGGTATCGAGACCTTTCGGTGACATATTGACCCGCCCGTCAGCCGCCGCTGTTGCCACGAAGAATATCGGCTGGCGTTT
>CAYRLR010000251.1:0-4698 GCA_964424975.1 uncultured Anderseniella sp. | reverse complement strand
CGGTGTTCTCCGGAAAGATGCGCGAGGTGATTTTCCAGCAGCCGGCCTTTCGGGCAGCATCGAACAGGGCGACCAGCAGCTTGCGCGCAATGCCGCGCCGTTTGGCCTCGCGGTGCACGTAGATGGAAAAGTCCCGGATGCCGGCATAGCAGTCGCGCGCGCTGTAGGTGCTGGTCGAGGCAAAGCCCAGAATCCGACCGTCTGCTTCCGCCACGATGACGGGACAGGCGTCATCGTCAAACCAGTGGGCAATGTCATCCGGTGAGCGCTGCTTCGTCTCGAAAGTGGCGGCGCGGTCTTCAA
Organism: uncultured Anderseniella sp.; assembly: GCA_964424975.1. Lineage (GTDB taxonomy): Bacteria > Pseudomonadota > Alphaproteobacteria > Rhizobiales > Aestuariivirgaceae > Anderseniella. The sequence continues at coordinate 4,395 of CAYRLR010000251.1, read as the reverse complement.
TGCCCTGATTGTAGACCGCGCAGATACCCGGCGCGTCGTCGCGAACGGCTGCACGCACGCTTAAGCCCATGGTCAGGCCGACTTCATTTCGGCGCGCACCTTCTGGCGCAACACGTCGATCGGCATCATCTTGCCGGACTTGCGGAAGTGCCAGAATGTCCAGCCATTGCAGGCTTCCGCGCCCATCACATGGGCCCCCATCTTGTGGATCGAGCCGGTTGCATCCTTGCACACCAGCGAGCCGTCGGCGCGTATGCGTGCGGCATTGCGCTGTGCCGGATCAAACAATGTGTCGCCGGGTTTCAGCAGGCCGCGCTCGACCAGTGATCCGAACGGAATGCGTGGTTCGCCCTTTTTGCCGGTGGATACCTTCAGCACTTCATCGTCACCGGTTTCGATGGCGGCGATGCGTTGCTGGGCAACCGCGATATAGGCTGCGTCGCGTTCAATGCCGATGAAATGCCGGCCCAGCCGCTTGGCCACCGCGCCGGTCGTGCCGGTGCCGAAAAACGGATCAAGAATCACATCGCCCGGCTTGGTCGAGGCCAGGATGACCCGGTGCAGCAGGCTTTCCGGTTTCTGGGTCGGGTGCGCCTTGCGGCCGTCACTGCCCTTGATGCGTTCGCCGCCGGTGCAGATCGGCAGCAGCCAGTCAGACCGCATCTGCAGGTCGTCATTGAACGACTTCAGCGCTTCATAGTTGAAGGTATAGGTCTTCTGGGTTTCAGACCTTGAGGCCCAGATCATGGTCTCGTGCGCATTGGTAAACCGGGTGCCGCGAAAGTTCGGCATCGGGTTGGTCTTGCGCCACACGATGTCGTTGAGAATCCAGAAGCCCAGGTCCTGCATCACGGTGCCGACACGAAAGATGTTGTGATACGAGCCGATGATCCAGATGGTGCCGGTCGGCTTGAGGATACGGCGGCATTGCGCCATCCACTCGCGCGAAAACGCGTCATAGGCGGCAAACGACGAGAACTTGTCCCACTCGTCATCCACGCCGTCCACCTTGCTTTGATCCGGGCGGGTCAGATCGCCGCCGAGCTGCAGATTGTAGGGCGGATCGGCAAACACCACATCCACACTTTCAGACGGAATTTTCCGAAGCTCCTCAATGCAATCACCTGCAAGAATCGAGTTCAGAAGCGGAGCAATGTCCGGCTTTGTGGCAATACCCATTTGTACGCTTAACCTGTGTTGACGCATCACTGACAAACGGGCGTAGTTTCGACGACGCCCGCGCCCCGGGACAGACGTCTGTTGCGTCTTTGTCTCCAAGGCTCAGGCTCTATGTTGAATCACCCGGACTCCGGCGTGAATCAAAAACTTAATGAATGGTTAACGCGCAGGTGTGGAGAGCACCTTGCGCACCGGCGCAAACGAGCTGCGATGGTGAGGCGTGGCCCCGTGAAGGGCGAGCATTTCCAGGTGAAATGCCGTGCCATAGCCCTTGTGGCGGGCAAAACCGTATTCGGGGAGCTGCTGATCGAGCGCCCGCATCATGCGGTCACGCGTCACCTTGGCGACGATTGAAGCTGCCGCGATGGAAACCGCTTTGGCGTCGCCCCTGACGATCGCGTTGGCGGAACAATCGAGTTTCGGGCAGCGATTGCCGTCGATCAGCGCCAGGTCGGGTGCGCGTTCGAGGTCGGCAATGGCCTGCGTCATCGCCCACATGGTGGCGTGCAGAATGTTCATCTCGTCGATGCGGGCAACGTCGGCCACCCCGACGCCGATCTCCGCCGTTGCCAGGATTTCCGCAAACAGCGCATTTCGTGCCGCCTCCGACAGCTTCTTGCTGTCGTTCAGCCCGGCCGGAATGTGGTCAGGGTTGAGGATGATCGCAGCCGCCACGACCGGACCGGCAAGCGGGCCGCGGCCGGCCTCGTCCACGCCTGCAACCAGGCGCGCACCGCCCTCAAGCGCGCTGCGCTCCAGGGTGAAATCGGGTGCTGTGTCAGATCGAATCATCATCGAGCGCGATCATAGCGAAACACGCCAGCGACGCGATAACTGATTGGCGGCATCACTCGACCAGCAGTGCCAGCAGGACCGACAGTGTCACCACGGACAAGGCGGTCGAAATCACCACCACCGCGTTGGAGCGGGCAACGAAGGTCCGGTATTGCTGGGCCAGCACGAACACCGGCACGCCGCAGGGCAGGGCTGCCTGGATGACCGCGACCGCCGGCAGGATGCCGTCCAGCTCAAACACCCGGTAGGCCAGCCACCAGGTGATGAGCGGGTGCACTGCCAGTTTCATGAACACTAGCCAGCCGATTTCGCGGCCATCGCCCTTGACCGAGCAACCCACCATGAACAGTCCGGCCGAAAACAGCGCGCACGGCGTGAAGGCGCCGCCAAGCAGATCGCAGAACACCGCGACAGGTCCGGGAAGACCGAACCCTGATGCCGACACCAGCAGCCCGGCAGCCGTCGCGATGAAAATCGGGTTGCGCGCCACGTTGACAAGCGGCCTCAGGCTGACCGGGTGAGACTGGTCAGGGTTGCCGATTTCCGCCAGGATAATGGCCAGCGGCAGGAACACCGCGCCGGTGATCACGGCGCCGATGATACCCGGCACCAGCGCCTCGTTGCCGAATGCGATCAACAGCAGCGGCAGGCCGATATAACCGGTGCTGGAATACATGGCGGTCAGTCCGTGCAGCCCAAGTTGTGCCAGGCTGCCGGGAAACACCACGCGGGCCACTGCCATGCTGATCAGGTATGTCGCCAGCATGCCGCCGCCCAGTGTGCCCAGGAACGGCCAGTTGAAGAACTGGTCCACGGTGACCCGCGACAGCGACACGAACACCAGCGCCGGCAGCGAAACCATGAACACGAAACGGTTCAGCACGGCGCTGCTGCTATCGCCGAACAGGCCGCTGCGTCCGGCAAGATACCCTGCCAGCAATATCGCGAACAGCGGTAGCACGATGTTGACGGTGGCACTGCCCACTGGATGGCCTTCCCGATGAGAGGTGTTGGATTTCCAGACCGGTAATACGATGAATGCGCCCTGCAACCAAGCCATTCAGACCTTCAGGCAGGTGCGAACGCTTGCCGGATCGCCGCCTTCATCGCCTGGATGGGCGCATCGTTTGCGTCGGTCCTGGTGCCGAGAACGAGCCTGGACACCGGCATTTCGTCAAATCCGTGTTCAGGTCCCAGGCACATCAACTCATCATTCAGGGATAATTGTCCCAGCAGCCCGATTGCCACACCTGCTTCGATCGCAGCGGCAACGCCGGCAACGCTCTGGCTGGAATAAACCACCCGAAACGGTCGGCCTGAGGCCTGCAAAGCCGTGAGCGCTGCATCGCGCCACCAGCAGGCCCGGTCAAACAGGGCCACGGGAAGCGGGTCGCGCTGCAACAGGTTGTGATGGGGTGACATCATCCAGAAGGTCTGCTCCTGTCGCAGCAGTTCATCGTCGTGCTGTGGCCGTTCGACTTCGTACACGGCAATGTCCATGTCGCCGGATGCAAGGGCTGCGGGAAAACCGGCGCTCAGGGCGCACGTCACATCAAGTTCCACCATCGGGTGTGACTGGCTGAATTCACAGATGATCCGCGACAGCAACTGCTTGCTCTGGTCGTCGGGTATGCCGAGGCGCAGCCTGCCGTGCAGCGCGTCAGCGGTCAGGTCTCGCATGGCAGACGCCAGGGTGCGTGTGACATCGCGCGCAATCGGCAGCAGCCGCTCGCCGGTTCCAGTCAGGCGCACACCGCGGCCATGGCGTACAAACACCGGCTGACCGAGCAGCACTTCCAGCTTCTGGATCTGCAGGCTGGCTGCCGACTGCGATCGGAAAATGCGAGCCGCGCCCTGCGTCACGCTGCCGGTTTCGGCTATGGCCAGGAAGCTGCGCAACAAATCGCTGTTCAATTGATCCATTGGAAAACCTCATGAGAGAGTTTGAATATACCCGTTTTACTTATGTCAGAATCAAGCCCACTTTCCAAGGTTCAAGCCACGGCGAATGAACCCAATGTCTGAGATGTCTGAATATGGTCAAACGGCAAAACGCCCGGAGGCAGCGAAATGGCTGCTGATCACTGTGGTGATTGTCGGCGCCGGTTGTCTGCTGATCTGGCCGCAGACCGTGATGGAAATGGCAGTATTCGTTTCTGGAGCCCTGCTGGCCGTGGCGCCTGTCGTGATCCCCGGCATTGTGCTGGCAGCCTGGATCATGGCCAGCGGTGCGGGCAGTCATATTGCCGGCCTGTTGGACGGCCGGGTGCTCTGGTCCATCGTGCTGGCTTCGACCATTGGCGCTATCACGCCTGTATGCGGTGTCACTGTCCTGCCGCTGATGACCGGACTGCTGGCTGCAGGCGTACCGCTGGCACCGGTCATGGCGTTCTGGTTGTCGTCGCCGATCACCGATCCGGC
>CAYRLR010000250.1:0-4707 GCA_964424975.1 uncultured Anderseniella sp. | reverse complement strand
TCGGCCAACCTGAGAGTATGAATCAATCGTTAATGATTGTACCGGTGTTGCTTTCCGAAAGCTCGCTTTCGGTATGACGGCTACCGAAAAATGTCGAAGGCAGCACGGATTTCTCCGGCTGCCTTCCAGTTTAGTCAGGGATTGCGGTCAACTGCTCAATAGTAGGCGTTGCGGCACCTGTAGTAGCGGTGCCACCAGTAGCGGCGGCCGGTGCGGCGGGCTTTGCGCTTCAGCCAGCGGCAGTTGCGGAAACCGCGATGACCGTGGCCCCAGCCATGTCCCCAGCCATGGCGGCGTCCATGCGCCAGCACGACACCGGCTGGAGCGGTCGTGGTTGCAGCTGTTGTAGTTGTAGCGGTTGCGGCTGACATGCCGGCAGCAATAGTCGCGTTGGCTGCCGGTATGGCGGTGAATGCAGCGGCTGCGATAACCGCCACTGCCAGAAAATTGGTCTTGTTCGTCATGACTTCGTTTCCTCTTGTTGGTCTTCATGCCCCACCCGTTGATCAGCATCCTGACCAGTGCCGGCTGAACCCGGAATGAAAAACGCGTTCATCGCGGGTTCAGCTAGTCGCCATATTTTGTGGCAACCTGGTATCCCGCCTTGCAGCACAACCTCACCCCTCCCCCAACAGCCTGTCCACCAGTACTGCTGCGATACGGTGGCGTCGTTCTGTCCGGAACGCCTTCGTCTGGGCACGCCGGATTCTTGCCAGGCTCAGACTTTCGAACGCTTCCAGTATGCCTTCCATGTCGGCGATCCCGGGCGTCTGGGCGAGCACATCCGACACCGCACCTATGACATCGTCATGCAATTCCGAGGCATTGGCGCGGCTGGAGTCCACTATGCATCTCAGCGTCAGGCGCACATGGCCCGGTCCGTGCTGGCGCAACATGCGCTGAAGCGTGCGCCTGGCATGGGTGACCTTGTAGGTTCGTCCGCGCCTGGCCTTGTGGCAGGGCAGGATTTCCACCCCGCATTCGCGGGCCAGTTGATCAATTTTTCCACGTGGTCGGCTCATGTGCCAAAACTCCTTGTGCTTGGTATTGCGTCACACCTCCGGGCCTTGCCGGGTTGTCGCGACCATGGTTGAAGGATCAGGTCCGCGTTGCGGGGTTTTTCAGCATGATTGCCGGGCCGTTGGTGCATCTGGCATGATGGTCCGGGCAATAGGCCGAACCACGCTTTTGCCGGTCAGCGCAGAACCTGACCGTTCCGTCCGCCTGGTCGACCGGAAACCGGCAGTGCCCCTCCTCCAGGTCAGCCATGACGAGCCTGCCGGTCTGCCCGGCATAGCCTTCGGCGAACATCGGCTTGAACGGGCTTTTGTCGAACACCACCACAGCATCGAGGTCCGGCGCCTTCATGGTGAAAGTCTGCAACCTGGCTTTTCGGGGACGCAAACCGTGTTGCGACACAACATTGCCGATGGTGCCGACGGTGACGCCGAACTCGGTCGCGATCTCGGCATAGCTGCGACCGGCGTCCAGCAATTGTGCCACGCGGGCAACTGCTGCCTCATCCCAGCGATTGCGCTGATTGACCTGCTCAATGCCAAACCGCCGCCACACGGACACGATGGCATTGCGGCTAGAGCCCAGCATCTCGCCGATCTGGCGGGAATTATGGCCTTGCGCGGTGAGTTTCCTGACCTGTTCCACGCGGTCTTGTGTCCATACCGGCGGTGTATGAGTTTTTGCTGTCATGGCATGCCTCACCTGTTGATAGGGTATGGCACTTCAACATAATAGGACTATTCTTATAGTCAAGAGGAAAAAACCTACTGGACATTTTTCCTATTGCCGGTGAGGTTTATTCCTATGACTGATCCCGTACGCAATCGCATCCGCCAACTCATCAGCGAGAAGAATCTCGACCTGAAAAGCCTGTCGCTGGCGCTGGGCAAGAACCACGCCTATCTGCAGCAATACCTGGAGCGCGGCATTCCGAAAGAACTGAACGAGCGCTCACGCATGCTACTGGCCGAACAGCTTGCGGTGGACGAAGCGGAACTTGGTGCGCCACGCGCATCACGGTCCGGCAGATCGGCAGCCACCACCCAGAACCAGATCCCAGAAATCGATGTGCACGCCGGGGCCGGCGGAGGCGGGTTTACGGCGCTCGAATCACACTCGGCCAACGGCATGACGTTCAGCCGCGAGGTGGTGCGCGATCACTGGCGCCTGCCCGACTGGCTGCTGTTCAGCCTCAATGCCAAACCCGGCAGTCTGGCGGCCTTTCCGGTACAGGGCGACTCCATGTCGCCGACACTGCTCGATGGCGACGTGGTATTCGTTGACACGCGCGTCCGACAGCCGTCGCCGCCTGGATTGTTCGTTCTGGCAGATGAATTTGGCGGCGTTATCGTCAAGAGGCTGGAGGTTTCCAGCAATCCGGGCGACGAAAACATCCTGGTTCGGGTCGGCTCCGACAACCCGCACCACCTGACCAAGGAATTACGCCTGGACGAGATTTCCATCATCGGGCGATATGTCGGAAAATTCACCAGGTAACACCCGGCCCGCAGGCAGCGCCCACCTCATGGCCGAGGGCCCGCCGCCGCATTTGCAAGGGCAGGCAACCGCCTTGCGACATTTCGGAAAGCCTTCAAAATCACAACACGCGGATGACAGAATCACCTGCCGCCGGCGGCCGCATGCCGCAGATGCGCACCGACATGCGGATACAACAGCAGGATTTTTCCTGCTTGTATAAGGTTTTTCCTATTGACTTCGATAGGACTATACCTATGATGGATACCTCACTCACGAACCAGGTTCCAGCGAGGTGATTCATGGGCGAGGTTTTCCTGCGCGACTTTTCCAGACCGGCAATCATGGCGAGCGCATCATCACCGGCAGTACACCCTCCGGTGGCACCGGCGCCCGGCGAAGACCCGATTGAGTGCGATCCGGTCAAGCGTCATGGCTGCGCCTTCTGGCGCGGAGACTGGCTGCCGCAGGCCAATGGTCACGAAGCCCGCATCACGGCACGCGAATTCGGATATGGCGGGCCGGGTTATTGTTTCTTTGAAATGCGCTGCGTGCGCACCAGGGCGCGAACCGGCAAACAGGACTGGTATCTGAACTGGCGCAGCTTCACACCGCAGCGCGGCATGCGCCTCATAGCCGACTACCGGCCACAATCCGGCCGACCGGCAGTTGCGACAACACCGGAGGCAATAGCATGACCACACCGTTCCCGTCCCCCTCGCCTGCCCGTTCAGCGCTGATCGATGATTGCCAGCACATGGCCACGTCTGCCATGGGGATCGCAGCAGACCTTGCTCGCCTGGCAGAACAGGAATGCGCCGGCATCAAGACCTCCGATATGGCCCGGCTGTACATCAAGCAGCGCATCGAGGCCCTCGCCGGGATCGCCGCGACGCGGTTTTAGCGTACGCTTATTTCGGGCCCCCTTGACCACAACAGAATCATGGATAATATTTATCCACGTTTAAACAAGAGGTCAAAATGAAACTCGGCGACGGCGTTGAACAGGCGATCCATTGCGTAACCATGCTGGCAGCGCTGCCGGCAGACGGGCTGCTGTCGGCGGCCTCCCTGGCAGAGTTTCACGGCGTTTCAACCAGCTACCTGCTCAAGCACCTGCAGGCGCTGTCCGGGGCCGGCATTGTGCGCACCGTACCGGGACCAAGAGGGGGATACCGGTTGGCCAAGCCTCCCGCCGACATAAGCCTGCTCGACATCGTACTGGCCGTTGAGGGAGCCGAGCCTGCGTTTCGTTGCCGCGAAATCCGCCAGAACGGACCCAATCCATTGCCCTCGGCTGCTTTCGCAGCACCGTGCCAGATCAACGCCGCGATGCTGCGCGCTGAACGCGCCTACCGCAACGAACTGCGCGACGTCACCATCGCCGGACTGATCGCAAAACTGGAGGCGGCCGATGACGGCACCATCGCCGCGCGCGGGTGTGCGTTTTTTGCGCACCACCTGCGGCAATCCAAACCTGATCCCAAAAAAGCATGAGAGAGTGAAGGAGTACCCTATGCATCCACGTCTTGATTACACGAAAGCTGCGCCGGACGCCTACCAGGCAGTGCTTGCACTCGAGTTGTTTGTATCCCGGCAGTCGGGCCTGGAACCGCGCCTGATCCATTTGTTGAAACTGCGCGCATCACAGGTCAACGGTTGCGCCTATTGCGTCGACATGCACGTCAAGCATGCCCGCCAGGACGGGCTGAGCGAACAGTGGCTTTCTCTGGTTTGCGTATGGCGCGAGGCAAGCGTGTTTGATGCCCGCGAACGGGCCGTGCTGGGCTGGACCGAGGCGCTGACCAATATCAGCACAACCGGCGCGCCTGATGCCGACTATGAAGAGCTGCGCTCACATTTCTCTGAAGAAGAAGTGGTCAAGCTGAGCATTGCAATCGGCACCATCAATATATGGAACAGGCTGGCAGTTGGCTTCAGGACCCCGCATCCGATGGATAACGCAGCCTGACACTGACAGGTACGGGTAAGGGTTAACTCCATCGTCAGCATCGGCCTCGCGGAGCGCGGCCGCTGGCTTGCTGGTGTAAGTGGTGTGAAACCCCGGAAACCTGTAGTAGACTGCCTCACATGACGAACAACGCACTTCTGCGGTTTGGCATTGCTGGCAGCGTTGTGGCGGCACTGTGCTGCTTCACGCCGGTTCTGGTGTTGCTGCTGGGCGCACTCGGCCTGTCCGCTCTCGTGGGCATT
>CAYRLR010000249.1:3066-4711 GCA_964424975.1 uncultured Anderseniella sp. | reverse complement strand
ACCGAGGCTGCCACCAGCACCATGACCACGGCAGTCTGCATGCCGCCGTCGAGCATGGCGTTGTAAAGCTCTTTCAGGTTGGTTTCGCGATACCACACGCCGATAGCGATGGAGACCAGCACGGCAAGGCCCGCGGCTTCGGTCGCGGTAACGAAACCGCCGAAGATGCCGCCCAGAATGATGATCGGCAGCAGGAATGTCGGCAGCGCTTCAATGAAGGTCTCGCGCAGGCGCTTGAGATTGAAGGCTTTTTCGACCGGGAAATTGTACTTGCGGGCAAAGCCATAGGCGACCGCCATCAGGCCGAAAGCGCCGATGAAGCCGGGCACGAAACCTGCCACGAACAACTGCTCCACGGATGTATTGGCCGACGAGGCATACAGGATCATCGGGATCGATGGTGGAATGATCACGGCAAGCGATGCCGAAGACGAGGTGACGGCAGCCGCAAACGGCGCGGGATAACCGCGCTTCTTCATTTCCGGGATCATGATCGAGCCCATGGCGGCAACATCTGCCACGGCGGACCCGGAGATTTCGGCAAAGAACAGGGATACGCCGATATTGACCATGGCCAGGCCACCGCGCACGAACCCGATCAGCGAGGTGATGAAATTGATCAGCCGGTGGGTGATGCCGGCGGCATTCATGATGGCGCCGGCCAGCACGAACATCGGAATGGCGATCAGCGAGAATTTTGTCGACCCGTCATACATGTCGAGCGCGACGGTGACGAGAGAACCGGGTCCTTCGGTGAGCAGCAGGCCGATAACGCCGGCAACTGCCAGGGCGACCGCGATGGGAACGTTGATGCAGATCAGCGCGACGAGGACGAGAAAGATGATGAGAACAACCATGATAACGCCTACCTAATGCTCTGAAGACTGGCCGGCAGCGATCTGCCTCCAGTAGTCCGGCAGGCTGAGCAGTTCGCACAGGATGAACAGCAGGGCGCCGATGGGAATGACCGACTGGGTAAGCTGCACCGGTATCCAGGTCAGGCTGTCCAGCGTTTCGCCGTGCAGCACGTCCAGTACCCTGAACCCTGCCCAGGCCATCAGGATGAAGAACGCGATGATGACGATTTCCCCAAATGCCACAGCCCACATGCGGGTCGGCATCGGTATGGACAGCAGTACCGAGTCAAAGCCGATATGCTTGCGCCGCAGTGCGGCCAGTGCGGCGCCGTAATAGGTGATCCATGACAAGGTGATGGAGGCGACCTCGTCGTACCAGGACAACGAGTTGCCGAGCTTGCGATACACCACCGCAACAATGACCAGCGTGGTCAGCGTTACCATCAGCGTGATCAGGATCCATTCGAGTGTGCGGCCAAGCCCGCGGCCAAAAACGCCGGTCATGCTGGTTGCCCCTGTAACGTAAAACCGGGAAATGAAGGCCGGGTCTGATCGCCGGCCCTCATCAACGGAGGCCGGGGACGGCGAACCGTCCCCGGTGTCTGTCTTTGTAGCTTAAGAGCCCGATGCTTCGGCCTGGACCTTCTCGATCAGTTCCTTGCCGCCTTCAACCGATGACGAGAAATCGTCATAAATCGGCTTGGAGGCCTCGATGAAGGCCGCCTTGTCGGCAGTGTTGACCGTGATGCCGCCGTCCTTCAGGTTGCCCAGCAGTTCGGTTTCCAGGT
>CAYRLR010000249.1:0-2966 GCA_964424975.1 uncultured Anderseniella sp. | reverse complement strand
GTGTTGACCGTGATGCCGCCGTCCTTCAGGTTGCCCAGCAGTTCGGTTTCCAGGTTGGCCGCGGTTTCATAGACAAACCCTTGCGTGTCTGCAGCGACATTGCTCAGGGTCATCTGGATATCTTCCGGCAGCTTGCCGAAATGCTCATCCGACACCAGCACATAGGCTGGAGTATAGACGTGGCCGGTGATCGACAGGTATTTCTGCACTTCCTGGAACTTGGCTGACCAGATCTGCGCATAGGGGTTTTCCTGGCCGTCGATCACACCGGTCTTGAGCGCGGTGAACACGTCGGAAAACGCCATCGGCGTCGGGTTTGCCCCGTACAGCTTGAACATCTTGACGCGCCATGAGCCCTTCGGTGTGCGCAGCTTGATGCCGGCCAGGTCTTCAGGCTTGTTGATCGGCCGAGTATTGTTGGTGATGTGGCGGAAGCCGTTTTCGAAATAGGTCAGGATGCGATAGCCCTTGGCGTTGGCCGCAGCCTGGAAGGTGTCGCCCATGGATGCCTGGACCCGCTTCATGTGATCGCGGTCCTTGATGATATACGGCATTTCAAACACGCCGAACGTGTCAGATACCGAAGACATCACCGATGACGGCAGCGAGAAGGTGATCTGGCCGAGCTTGAGCTTCTGCAGCAACTCCTTGTCCTTGCCGAGCTGTGAAGACCCGAACACCTGAACTTCGGCCCGGTCACCGAGCGCTGCATTGGCGCGCTTGGCAAATTCGTCTACCGAAGCTGAAAACAGCGAGCCCGGTTTGCCGACATGGCCGAACTTCAGGATCAGTTTTTCGGCGTGGGCGGCAGAGACCATTGCGGCCAGTGCGGTTGAAAAGGCCAGTACCTTGATAATGCTTTTCATCTTGGTTTTCCTCCCTAAAGGAATTGCAGCAGGTAATTGTTATTCAGCTGCAACAGAGCTGCTTGCCTCTGTTGCGGCAGTCTTCAAATACTCGATGGCACGTTGCGCTCCACCAGTCTGGTGGGGAACGCCGGCAACGCCAAGCCCCATTTCAACACCTGACAGCGTGCCCATCAACATCAGATCGTTGAAATCGCCCAGGTGGCCGATGCGGAACACCTTGCCGGCCAGCCGGGACAGGCCGTTGCCCAGCGACATGTTGAAATGCTTCAGCGTGGTGGCGCGGAATTCATCGGCATTGTGGCCTTCCGGCAACATCACTGCGGTCAGCGCATGAGAATAGTCCTTCGGCTCGCTGCACAACACCTCAAGCCCCCAGGCCTGAACCGCGCGCCGGGTTGCCTCGGAATGCCGCTTGTGGCGGGCAAACACATTGTCGAGGCCTTCGTCGTGCAGCATGTCGATGGCTTCGGCCAGCCCGTACAGCAGGTTGGTGGCAGGCGTGTAGGGGAAGTAACCGGTCTGGTTCGGCCCGGCCATCTCATCCCACGCCCAGTAGGATTTCTGCAGTTTCGAGGTTTTTGCGGCCTCGAGCGCCTTGTCGCTGATGGCGTTGAAGCTCAGGCCCGGCGGCAGCATCAGGCCTTTCTGCGAGCCTGCGATGGTGACGTCCACGCCCCATTCATCGTGGCGGAAGTCGATCGACGCCAGCGACGAGATGGTATCAGCCATCAACAGGGCAGGGTGGCCGGTGGCATTCATGGCCGCACGGATATCGTCCATGCGCGAGGTGGAGCCGGTCGAGGTTTCATTGTGCACCACGCACACCGCCTTGATGTCGTGCGCCTTGTCTGCATCCAGCGCTTCACCGATGGCTTCCGGCACGGCGCCGCGGCGCCAGTCGGTTTCAATCAGCACCGGCTCCAGGCCAAGCCGTTTGGCGAGTTTGCACCACAGCGAGGCAAAATGGCCGGTTTCGCACATCAATACCTTGTCGCCCGGCGACAGCGTGTTGACCAGCGCTGCTTCCCATGCGCCGGTGCCCGAGGCCGGATAGATCACCACGGTCTTGTCGGTCTTGAAGATGGACTTCATGCCGTCCAGGCATTTCATGCCCAGCCTGGCAAAGTCCGGGCCGCGATGATCCATGGTGGGATAGTCCATGGCGCGCAGCACGCGGTCGGGTACATTGGTCGGACCGGGTATCTGCAGAAAATGGCGGCCTGGGGCGTGCATGAAGTAAAGTCCTTTGAAGTCTCAGGTGACGGATCTTCTCAGGCCCGGTTCGGCCTTGCCACCTCGATTAGAATACGTATATTTAATTTTGCATTCAAAATTATGTCAAGGCCTATTGCGTGACCACACTCGCTTTATCCTCGCTCACAAGACGCCTGCGCGACAGCGTTGAAGGCCAGGTCATGGATGATGCGTTCTCGCGCGGGCGCTATGCAACCGATGCCTCGATCTACCAGATCATGCCGCGCGCGGTGGTGGTGCCGCGCTCGTCGGATGATGTGCGCACCGTCATCAAGGTGGCGCGCGAGGAAGGCGTTTCAGTGTTGCCGCGCGGCGGCGGCACCTCGCAATGCGGCCAGACGGTCAATGACGCCATCGTCGTTGATTGTTCGAAACATCTCAACACGCTGGTCGAGCTGGATGTCGAGGCGCGCACCTGCGTGGTCGAGCCGGGCATCGTGCTGGATGAGTTGAACCGCCAGCTGAAACCGCACGGGCTGTGGTATCCGGTTGACGTGTCAACCGCGTCACGCGCCACCATTGGCGGCATGGCCGGCAACAATTCCTGCGGCGGCAGGTCCTTGCGCTATGGCATGATGCGCGACAATGTGCTGGCCATCGATGCCTTTCTGGCAGACGGCTCCGCGGCCCGGTTTGCCGAGGTCGGTGCGACCGGTGCGACCGGTGCGACAGGGTCTGCCGGTGCGCCCGGTTTCGTGGCAGAGCTTCTGGCACTGGGTGCGCGCGAACAGGCCGAGATTGCCGCACGGTTTCCCAAGGTCATGCGCCGTGTCGGCGGCTATAACATCGATGCCCTGGTGTCCAACGGCAAGCCGGTCAACCTGTCATCGCTGCTGGTGGGCT
>CAYRLR010000248.1:0-4738 GCA_964424975.1 uncultured Anderseniella sp. | reverse complement strand
CGGCACGGCCTACCTGATAGAAGGCGGGTATCTGTGGGCTGACTCGACACCGCTGTATCTGCGCTACACGTCCAGTGATGCAGGTTACGGACTTGACCTGACAAGGTGGCCGGAACGCCTGACCGAGGCTGCCACGCTGGAACTGGCATATCGTATTGCACCAAAGCTGACCGGATCATCCGAACTGCGGAACGAACTGATGAACCTGAAAACGCAGGCGCTCGGCAGGGCCAACACGTTTGAAGCCCTGCAACAACCTGCCCGGCGCGGGCGGGCAGGGCGCTGGGTAAGCGACCGGTTTGCCGCCACGCGCACCGGCGCGGATTACCGGCGGGCATGATGCGCGAAAAATCCTATCTGTTTGCCATGAACGGTGGCGAGGTCTCGCCGCTGGCGCTTGGCCGCGTGGACCTGTCGCGCATGCGGATCTCGGCCGAGGTGATGAAGAACTGCTTTCCCCGTGTAATCGGCCCTATGGCAGCGCGACCGGGGTTGGCTTACCTGTCTTCAACCGATGGTGACGGTGCGGCCCGCAATATCCCGTTCGTGTTCTCCGCGCAAGACACCGCGCTGGTCGAACTGTCAGACCGGAAGCTGCGTGTGCGAGTTGCTGGCGAGCTGGTTTCCAGGGCATCGGTGTCGACTGTAATCGGCAATGGTGATTTCAGTTCTTCGACAGGCTGGACGCTGACGACGACAGGCGGCGGCGTATCCACGATTTCCGGTGGTGTGCTGACCCTGCAAACCCCGAACAGGGGCGGCACCACACTGGCGAGACGCTCTGCCACCGTGTCGGGCGGCGACCAGAACGTCGAACATGCCGTTGAAATCACCGTTGATCGCGGCCCGGTGAAATTCCGCTGCGGCACAAGCGCCGGCGGCGATGACTATATTCGTGAAACCGAACTGAAGACCGGGTTTCATTGCATTGCCTTCACCCCTGTGACCGGCACCGTGCACGTCTGGTTTTCCTGCGAAAGCGAGGCGCAGCGCATTGTCTCGAATATTGTCATAGCGTCATCCGGCACGATGCAACTGACCACGCCATGGGCTGCCGACAATCTGTTCAAGCTCAGATATGCCCAATCAGGCGACGTGATCTTCATGACCTCGTCCGACCAGGCCTACCAGCCCATGCGCATCGAGCGCCGGGCTGAAACCTCATGGTCGCTCACCGAGTACGCGTTCACGGACGGCCCGTTCAGGGGCAAGACGGCGGATATTACCATGACGCCGTCTGTGCGCACCGGCAACGGCACGCTGACCGCGTCTGCCGCGTTTTTCGACGCCGGCCATGTGGGAACGGTGTTCCGGGTGACGCACCAGCAAACGGTTGTGAGCGCCTCACTGAGCGGGCCTGACCGCTACACGGACACGATCCGGGTGTCGGGCAATCCGAGATACGACATTGATTCTGACGGATCAAATGAGGACACATCCGAGCGCGATGTCACGATATCGGTTACCGGGTCATGGGTTGGCAGGATCAGCATGCAGGTGTCCGAAGATGAGGGTGACACGTGGCGCCGGTTCGGCAGCTTCACATCCAACCAGAGCTTCACCAGGACGCCCGGTTCACCCAATACGGTTGTGCTGTTCAGGATGGGGTTCAACTCGGATGACTACACATCGGGAACCGCGGTGGTTACGGCGTCATATGAAGGCGGCGGCGGCGGCGACGGCTATGTGCTGATCACCGGCATCACCTCGTCCACCGAAGCCGGCTATGCAGTCATGTCCCGGCTTCATGCCAGTGAGGTTGCCAACGAATGGGCCGAGGGCCAGTTTTCCACCCTGCGCGGCTGGCCGTCGGCGGTGGCCCTGTTCGAAGGCAGATTGTGGTGGGGCGGGGCAGACAGGATTTACGGCTCGGTGTCGGACGGGTTTGAGAGTTTCGATCTTGAAGAAGACGGCGACAGCGGCCCGGTGATACGCTCCATCGCCACCGGCGCGGTCAACGCGGTCAAATGGATACTCGGTCTGGCGCGACTGTGCATCGGCACCTCGGGCGCGGAACCGGTCGGGCGGTCATCATCGTTCGACGAACCCATGACGCCGGCGAACTTTTCCATCAAGGATGCCTCGACCCAGGGTTCTGCGGACGTCCAGGCGGTCAAGATCGACCGGTCGGCCATCTTCGTGCAGCGCTCGGGCAAGCGCGCCTATGACCTGTCCTATGCGATCGATGCACAGGATTACAGCTCGTCGGAAATCAGCCGCTTTCACCCGACCGTCCTGAGCGCAGGCGTCAGGGTGATGGCGGTGCAGCGCCAGCCCGATACACGCATCTGGTTCGTGCTCAATGACGGCACCTGCGCCATGCTGACCTATGAACGCGCCGAAGATGTGCTGTCGTGGTTCACGTTTGCAACCGACGGCCTGATCGAAGACGTGGCGGTGCTGCCGAACACCGAAGACGATGATGTGTTCATGGTGGTCCGGCGCACCATCAACGCCGTGACCAAACGCTATGTCGAGCGGCTTGCCTACGACACCCAGGCCCAGGGCGGCACGGCCAACTACATGGCGGATTCCTATGTCACCAGAACCCTGTCGGCCTCGGCGACCGTGACCGGGCTGTCGCACCTGGAGGGCGAGACGGTCGTGGTCTGGGCAGCGGGCGCGGCGGTGATGGACGGCGATGTGCCGGCCACGTTCACGGTGACCGCCGGCCAGGTCACTTTGCCGGAGGCTGTCACCGGCACGGTCATCACTGGTCTGTCATACGACTGGCAGTGGCAGTCGGCAAAACTCGCCTACGGCGTCCAGGACGGCGCGCCATTGTCGCGGCGCAAGACGCTCAGGAACGTGGCCCCGATCCTCTACAAGACCCACATGCGCGGCATAAGGGCAGGCCAGACGTTTGACGCGATGGACTACCTGCCGCTGTCCTACAAGGGCGAAACGCTCAACGCCAACACGGTTCTGGAGACCTATGACAGCCAGTCCTATTGCGTGCCCGGTGACTGGGATACCGACACAAGGCTGTGCCTGGCCGGTCAGGCCCCGTTGCCCTGCACGGTGTTGAGCCTGTCGCTGACGATGGAGGCGGGTTGATGCGGCATTATGTAGGAAGCGCACCAAGCGCGGGCGGTGCTAGGTGAAGGCGCTATTGCTGGCGGTTTTGTTTGTCTTATTTGGTTCCGTGATTGAAAGCACGAAGGCTGGCGGTGGTTGGCAGGAGTTCGTCATCCCAGTCACTTTCTCTGGCTCTAAGATTGAATGTCACGGTTTGTTCGTCACCAAACACATCAATCCATTTAGCAGCGGCATGGATTATGACTGTTCTTTTCCGAATGTTTTGGATTGCGAATGTGTTGGGCGGAAGAACTTCAGGCGAAAACCACAACCATCCGTCGCCAGTAGACTGGGCCGCAATGGAGGGGCCATTGTCATCAATGAAAGTGGATTCGATAACATACACTTGGCCATCGACCACAATGTGAAAATCGCCTTCTATTTTTATGACGCTGGTTGGCGATTGGCCTGTATTCCTTAGGTTGCACGTAACCGCGATTTCATCAGAGCCAATTCGCAGACTTCCGCCGTCGCACGTCAAATAAGCGCGGACCTGAGCTTGCCCAATGCGGCGGGTTTCGAGCAGGGTAAGCCGAACATAAGCAACACCAACAACTGTCAATATAAGCGCTATTACAGAAGCAAGAAGCATTCCCAAAGCCCAGTAGGACATTTCCTGTTGGGCGCTCAAATCGTATGCTTCGCGTCGTTCTTTTTCGGCGATTTTAGTCTCTTTCTGTACGCATTCAGCGATAGCGTTTGGCGTAGATTCGGAGAGGCAATCACTCTCTATGCTGGATTGGGCGCGTTTGTCTGCGTTGACGGTTTCGTGTTGGGCGGCTTGCTGATATTCCGCTCGTTGGCTGGCCAAGTCCCATATAGTCCACGACCAAACACACAGTGCCAACACAATGGCACTGACCCCCCAGCCTACAGCCGTATAAGTTCCATTTCTAAGGCTGTCATGCATCGTACAAGGAACGCCGCTGAGAATTTACCTCTAGCTAACTTGTTTCGCACGTTTGGCTCGGACTCCTCAACGCCTTAAGCTGCCAATATGTCTACTAGCTGTGCATAAGTGACGTAACGGCGCTTTGGCTTCCTTTTTTGAACCTAAGGAAGGGTTCACTATGAGCTTTTGGGACTCTGTACCAGTCCAAGAAATCATTGAGATTGAACAGCTAACGCTTGCTGCAGCTGAGAGACGAGACCGTGAGCTTGCTGCGGAGAAATTAGGGCTGAGTAATCCTGCCCGTGTACCGTCCGAAAGTTTACCGAAAAGAGTGATCCAGAGGATGTACGAGTTACCTCCGTCTCGGTCACCTGGAACATAGTCGTCGGGATGATTTCGGACACGCTTGAAACTCCTTCTGTTCGAACGTGCTAATTATGAACGCTGACTCAGCGTCAATCAACAAGGGCCGTTCTTCCGAGCGGCCTTTTTTCATTGAAAGACAGCACAACGATGCTCAAAGTCCGCGAAGCGCGGCCCACTGATGTGCAGAGGTTCTGCCGCATCGTCGCGCCGAAATGGTTTGTCGGCGTGGTGGCTGAACAGGGTGGTGACGTCATCGGGGCAGGTTGGATCGTCTGGGGTGATGAAAACCGGCCCTGGGTGTGCTTTGAAGGCGACACTCAGATCAAGGCGCACAAGACGCTGATCGCGCGCTGGTCACTCAGGCTGGTGCGGTCGGCAAAACAGGTGTGCGACGAACTCTAC
>CAYRLR010000247.1:0-4742 GCA_964424975.1 uncultured Anderseniella sp. | reverse complement strand
CCCAGTTGCCCGTCTTCGTGAAATGCGCGGGGAAACTCCAGCGCTTCCTGCGGGTCCATGCCGTAGACATAGCGGTTGACCATCATCGCCACGTGCCCCATCGGCTGGTAGGCACCGCCCATCACCCCGAACGACTGCACGATCTTGCCGTTTTCACGCACCATGGCAGGAATGATGGTATGCAGCGGCCGTTTGCCGGGAGCAATGCAGTTGGGATGGCCCGGCACAGCAGAAAATCCGGCCCCCCGGTTCTGCAGGATGATACCGGTCTTCGGTGTCACAATGCCCGATCCGAAACCGTGATAGATCGAATTGATGAACGACACCGCCATGCGGTCCTTGTCCACGATACTCAGATAGACGGTATCCGACCCCGGCAGGGGCACGACATCTTCAGGTTCTGCAATGGCGCGATCCATGGATATCTGCGCTGCCAGCGTCTCCGCCATGCTATCGGACAGAATTTCGTCGACCGGCACTTCGTAAAAGTCCTGGTCGGCAATGTGGCGGTTACGGATAACCCAGGCCAGCCGTATGGCTTCAATTTCCAGGTGGCGCCGCTCAACGCTTTCAGGCGCATATTGTGAAAGATCGAAACGGCTGAGAATATTGAGCGCCACCAGCGCCGTCAGACCGGTGCCGTTCGGCGGGATTTCAAGAATCTCGCGGCCCTGGTAGACCGTGCTGATCGGCTTGACCCAATCGGCCCTGGTTGCAGCCAGGTCATCCAGGGTGATCAGGCTGCCTTTGGCCTGCAGCGTTGCGACGATATCTTCCGCCACCCCACCGCCATAGAATCCATCGCGACCCTGTTCAGCAATGATCTCCAGCGTGTCGGCAAGCGCCGGTTGCCTGACCATCTGACCGGCTACAGGTGCCTTGCCATCGGGAAGGTAATGCATCCGGCCACCTTCATCCTGTCCGACGAAGTCAGCCAGTTCGGCCCAGTCGTGGGCAGTTCTTGGTCCGACGGGATGTCCCTGCCGCGCAAGCTGGATGGCCGGCTGCAAAACATCGCCGAGCGATCTGGTCCCGAACCGGTCCAGCAATGTTGCCCAGCCATCCACCGCACCGGGTACCGTGACAGCGTGAATATTGTCGGCTGCGATTTCCGACAGGCCGGACGCCTTCAGCCAGGCTTCGTCAGCATGAATGCTGGCGCGGCCGGACCCGTTCAGACCAGCCACCTCGCCATCTGGCGTTCCGATCAGGGCAAAACAGTCACCACCGATCCCGGTCATCTGAGGTTCGGTTACGCATAACACGGCAGATGCCGCGATGGCTGCATCCGCCGCATTGCCGCCTGCGCGCAGGATATCCAGTGCTGCCAGGGTAGCCTGTGGCGACGATGTCGCTACGCAGGCCGAGGCCGCATATACGGCAGATCGCCCTGGTACATGAAAATTTCTCATATCAAGTGCCTTTTCATCATCTATTGGCAGGTGCCGTCAATTGCGCGTATGAAGAGGTCTTCAAACTAGGCGTCTCGTCCGGATGGTCAAGGCCATTAACAACGGTTTCACGCTCCGGGACACGCCTTGGCCAACCGCATATAATCATAACAGGCCGCTGAATTGCGGTAAATAACATCAATCCAGCCACGACAGCCGGAATTCAGGAGGACTACCATATGGCATCCGTCAAAACAGATATCGAGATCGCCCGCCAGGCAACCATGAAACCGATCATGGAAATTGGCGCCAAGATCGGCATCAGCGAACAGCATCTCATTCCTTATGGTCATACCAAGGCAAAGGTTTCGGCAGAATTCATCAAGTCCGTCCAGGGCAACAAGGACGGCAACCTGATCCTGGTCACCGCGATCAACCCGACACCGGCAGGCGAAGGCAAGACGACCACGACTGTTGGTCTGGGCGACGGCCTGAACGCCATTGGCAAAAAAGCCATGATCTGCATTCGCGAAGCATCGCTTGGTCCCTGCTTCGGCATGAAGGGCGGCGCTGCGGGTGGCGGTTTCGCGCAGGTTGTTCCAATGGAAGACATGAACCTGCATTTCACCGGTGACTTCCACGCCATTACCTCTGCCCACAATCTGCTGGCCGCCCTGCTCGACAATCACGTGTACTGGGGCAACAAGCTCGACATCGATGTGCGCCGTGTGTCCTGGCGCCGGGTCATGGATATGAATGACCGCGCGCTCCGTCAGATCGTGTGCAATCTGGGCGGCGTCGCCAACGGCTTCCCGCGTGAATCCGGGTTCGACATTACCGTGGCCTCGGAAGTCATGGCCATTCTTTGCCTGGCAACCGACATTGACGATCTTCAGCGCCGGCTGGGCGATATCATCATTGCCTACAAGCGTGACCGCTCACCGGTCTACTGTCGCGACATCAAGGCAGACGGTGCAATGACCGTACTGCTGAAAGACGCCATCCAGCCAAACCTGGTGCAGACACTGGAAAACAACCCGGCCTTTGTGCACGGTGGTCCGTTTGCCAACATTGCCCATGGTTGCAACTCGGTCATGGCAACCACAACTGCCCTGAAGATTGCCGACTATGTGGTCACCGAAGCAGGATTTGGCGCCGATCTGGGTGCTGAAAAATTCTTTGACATCAAGTGCCGCAAGGCCGGTCTCAAGCCAAAGGCCGTTGTGATCGTGGCAACAGTCCGCGCCATGAAGATGAACGGTGGTGTAGCCAAGAACGATCTCGGCGCCGAAAACGTCGACGCCGTCAAGGCAGGTTGTGCCAACCTTGGCCGTCACATCGAGAACATCAAGAAGTTCGGTGTACCGGCTGTTGTCGGCATCAACCATTTCGTCACCGACACCGACGCTGAAGTGCAGGCGCTGAGCGACTTTGTGAAAACCCAGGGCGCCGAAGCCGTTCTGTGCAAGCACTGGGCACTCGGCTCGGAAGGCACCAGGGAACTGGCCAACAAGGTTGTTGAAATGGTCGAAGGCGGCTCAGCCGACTTCAAGCCGTTGTACGCCGACGACCTGAGCCTGTTCGACAAGATGGAAGCGATTGCCAAGGGCATCTACCGTGCCGATGGCGTGGTCGCCGACGCCAAGATCCTGGCCCAGCTGAAAGCCTGGGAAGATCAGGGTTACGGCAAGCTGCCGGTCTGCATGGCCAAGACGCAGTATTCCTTCACCACGGATCCGACCGTGCGCGGTGCGCCAACCGGATTTACGCTGCCTGTGCGCGAAGTGAGACTGTCTGCCGGAGCCGGCTTCGTTGTAGCCGTGTGCGGTGAGATCATGACCATGCCCGGCCTGCCGTCGGTACCGGCTGCAGAATCCATCATGCTCAATGATGAAGGCCAGATCGAAGGTCTGTTCTAGTCAAACCCAGGTTTGAGGTTTAACAAACCAAAGGGCGCGGAAGGCATATTTTCTTCCGCGCCCTTCCTGTTTTCACACATGCATTGTCACGCCACCAGCGTACCGCGCACCGGATAATCGTTCTCGATCACATATTTCAGATTGGCGGCAAGCTCTGCCGCCTTGGCTCTGCCGAACGGAGCCGTTTGAACCGACCAGTGATACAGTGTCCCGTCCGGTCGCACGATGGCCATGCCGGGTTCGGAAAATACATCCGGCTCGGCGGCCTTGAACGCAGATGACAGATACAGACCCCAGGTCTTCGCCTGGTCCCTGGTCAGGCCATAGCCGAGTTTCAGGCCGGACACATCCCAGTCACGCGCCGTCTGCTCCGCCAGTTCCCGTGTATTCATGCTGATTGCAACAACATCGATGCCAAGACCGGCGAAGTCATGCAGCTTGCTGCGGAAGTCAGTCAGCTGCCCCTTGCAGATCGGGCAGTGCAGGCCGCGGTAGAAGATCACCATCGTGAAATTTTCCGGCGCATCGGCATTGAGCGTGAACTCGCCACCACCCGCCAATGGCACGGTGAGAGCCGGTACAGGCTGTCCGGGAAGCAGTGTTGTATGCATTGTTGTCTCCAATTCAAAGGGCAGTATCCACATCATCTGGACACTGCCCTGCAATGCATCAACTCACAACCATGTGACAGGCCAACCGACTATGCTCGCAAGCGCTCATTGTCCGCATCAAACGGGCTTTCGGCAATGACGGTTGCGTCGAACAGTTCACCAAGGATTTTCACCTGGAGCCTGGTGCCGTCTGCGGAATGTTCCGGTTTGACCATGGCAAGCGCCAGCGATTTGCCGACCCGCCAGCCATAGGACCCTGTCGTGACCCGGCCAACCAGCATGCCCGAAGCGTCGTAGACAGCTTCGGATCCGCGCGCGTCGCAATCCTTGATGTTGTGCACTTCCATGGTCACATAGGTCCATTCATCGCCGGCGGCGTGGCGTTTCACCAGTTCGTCCCGGCCGATGAAATCCCCCTTGTTGGGATGAACGAAACGATCCAGGCCGGATTCATAGGCCGAGTATTCAATCGACAGTTCCCGTCCGACAAGGCGGTAGGATTTTTCCACGGCCATGGTGCCCATGGCCCGAATGCCGAACGGCTTGATACCGAACTCGGCACCGGCTTCCATGACGAGATCGAAGATCAGGTTCTGCATCTCCATCGGGTGGTGCAACTCCCAGCCCAGTTCGCCGACAAAGTTCACCCGCAACGCATGCGCCTGGGCGATGCCCACATTGATGAACTTGCCGGTCAGCCACTTGAAATTATCGTTCGACAGGTCGGTGTCGGTCAGCTTCTGCAGTACGTCGCGCGATTTTGGACCAGCCAGTACCAGCACACCCATCTGTGTCGTTATCTTCCGCAGTTCAACGCCTGC
>CAYRLR010000246.1:0-4744 GCA_964424975.1 uncultured Anderseniella sp. | reverse complement strand
CTGCAATATAGAGCAAATGTTGAATGCGTTCGACCACCGCCGGATCATGACCCTTGGCAACCAGTGCCGACAGCGAGGTTTCATGCTCGACGAGGCCGTCGAGAATGTCGTCCAGCACGTCATATTCCGGCAACGAGTCCTGATCCGTCTGATCCGGCCTGAGTTCGGCGGATGGTGCCTTGGTGATGATGCGTTCCGGGATAACCCGCGCGGCCGGGCCTTCAAGGCCGGTGGCGTCGGACTGGTTGCGCCAGCTTGCCAGCGCATAGACGTCTGATTTGTAGACGTCCTTGATCGGGTTGAAGCCGCCGTTCATGTCGCCATAAAGCGTGGCGTAACCGACCGACATTTCCGATTTGTTGCCGGTGGTCAGGACCATGGCACCGAACTTGTTTGAGATCGCCATCAAGATCGCACCTCTTGTGCGTGACTGGATGTTTTCTTCCGTGACCCCTGACGTGGTGCCTTCGAACATCGGCCCGAGTGAATTCAGGAAACCCGTGACCGGTTCGGAAATCGGCACGATGTCATAACGCACACCCAGTGCCGTGGCGCATGCCTCGGCATCCTCAAGGCTGTCGGACGAGGTATATTCATATGGCAGCATGACGCAATGAACCTTGTCCGCGCCCAGTGCGTCGACCGCCATTGCGGCAACCACGGCGGAGTCTATGCCGCCGGAAAGTCCAAGCACGACACTTTCGAAGCGGTTCTTGCGGACATAATCACGCGTGCCCAGGACGCAGGCGTGCCAGATTTCCTCATACCCCATCAATTGACGCGCGGTATCAGCCTTGGCGCACACCCAGCCGTCGGGGCCTCGTGTCCACTCGGTCAACAGTGTTGCTTCTTCAAACTCCGGCATCTGACATGCCAGGGTGCGATCTGCGTTGAGCACAAACGAAGCGCCGTCAAACACCAGTTCGTCCTGGCCTCCCACCTGGTTGACATAAATCATCGGCAGGCTGGTTTCTGTTACCCGTGCCACGACCAGATTGAGGCGGACATCCTGTTTGTCGCGCTCAAACGGTGACCCGTTTGGCACAATGAGCAATTCTGCACCGGTTTCCTCCAGCGTTTCGCAGGTTTCTTCGGTCCAGATGTCTTCACAAATCGGCACGCCGATGCGTACGCCGCGAAAATTGACCGGTCCCGGTGCCGGGCCCGCTTCAAACACGCGTTTTTCATCAAATACGCCATAGTTCGGCAGGTCATGTTTGAAGCGCACGGCATCCACCTTGCCGTCCTCGAGCAGGATGGCTGCGTTGTAGAGCTTGCCGTCCTCGACCCATGGTGAGGTAATGAGCATGCCTGGCGCGCCATTGCGGGTCAGGCCTGCAAGGGCCACAACAGCTTTTTGACAGGCATCAACGAAGGCTGGTTTCAGTACCAGGTCTTCAGGTGGATAGCCGGAGATGAACAGTTCGGTGAACACTAAAAGGTCAGCACCTGCTGTCACGGCGTCGGCGTGTATTGCGCGCGCGCGTTCTGAATTTTCCGCAACCGCGCCGACCGTCGGGTTCAATTGAGCCAGCATAATTTTGAGTTTATCAACCATGCCCGCTCTATTAGCGTTATCCGGACCTGCCATCAATGATTGCTTTAGATATTAAGGTTAAATATGCATGGAACACGCTAATTGTCGGGGTGTTGGGAATTTGCCGGTTGCGTCTTCTGATACAGACGCTCGCCGGAATAATTCTGCTGTGGAGGATCTACCAGTGGCAATGACTGCCAGCCAAGATCAAGTTGCTGCTGCACCGTCGGAAGCCGAGCTTCTGCAGACCACCTTGAACCATGTGGGGGTGGGGGTGGCATCGCTTCGCGCGGACGGCAGCATCATAACCAGCAATGACGGTTTTTTTGACATGCTCCGCCGGGCAGGGCTGATAAGCCTGGAGTTTGTCGGCGGGACCAGAGACGAGCTGATCTCCCGGTCGCTCTACGACATCTCACCGAAACTGCGGCAACGTCCCGAACAGGTGGCGGGGCTGACAGGCTGCACGTTTGAACTGCAATACAATGATGTGCGCGATCAGTTGGGTGGCACTTTGATCCTGATGAACGATGTTACAGCGCGGCACCGCAGCGAACAGGCTATGCAGGATGTGCTTGAGCAAAAGAACATAATCGAGCAGGCCAGAACGACATTTGTGTCCCAGGTCGCGCATCATTTCCGCACGCCACTCAATGTCATTCTGGGGTATATCGACATTCTGTCCGCCGGCGATGTCAACGAGATTGATGCCGCGACACGCAATTCCTATCTTGGATATATCCGCGAGTCTGCCAAGGCATTGTTGCTGAATATGAACGAGATGATGGAAATCATCCGCTTGCAACGCAACCAGCAACCGGTTGAGCTGGAAGTCCGTGAACTGCGGACCCTGATGTCAGGCGCGATCGAGGAGATTC
The DNA here is from genome assembly GCA_964424975.1 of uncultured Anderseniella sp. Classification (GTDB taxonomy): domain Bacteria; phylum Pseudomonadota; class Alphaproteobacteria; order Rhizobiales; family Aestuariivirgaceae; genus Anderseniella. The sequence continues at coordinate 2,329 of CAYRLR010000246.1, read as the reverse complement.
GGCCGGTGCTGGTCGCAGAAGATGTTGAACTTGAAGCACAGGCTCTGTTTGACGTGATCGAGGACACTTGCGTGCGCATGGACGTCGGGCTTGCCAGACGCGCCATTGCCAGCCTGCTGAGAACATCAGCTGTACTGGGCGGACCGGGTAGCAAGTTGAAACTGGTTGGGCGAATAGCTGACAACAATGCCGTGAAGGTCCTTGTGGAATTCGAGGTTGGCCGCACCGACGTGCAATCCATATTGGACAGCATTGAAAGCGGAGAGCCGGTGAAGGAAATCAGCCTGACCGGACATGCCAGCGGCTACGGATTGGCTCTGGCTGCGATCCTGCTGCGCTTGTGCGAAATCAAAATTTCCGCAGCCGCCGTCGGTGAACGTGGCGCATGCATAGAAATGACGTTCTCCACGTCGCGGTAAATGTTTGACAAGAGCCCGGATGGCCAGAGCAGCACGGCTTCAGTCAACCCGTAAAAGCTCACATCCAGGCAGGTGTGTATCTCAACAGAATCCTCTTGCGCGCTGCAGCGTGGTGTGAACACTCAGCCACGCCCGACTATTGCATGGTAATCCCGCAGAATGGCTGTTTTCAGACTCGATCGGGCTTCGCATCCACAATGTGGAAAGCCGACTCTGCTTCGCCGCTTACTCGTGTCATGTTCGTGGCACTTGGTATACCACGGACCAAAGGGACTGGCATTTCCATGGGCTTCACATGAAGGCTCTGGTGATGGTTGGACTCGCTGGCCCGGTTTAATGAGGTCCACCGTAGATAATGGCAACCCGTCTGAAGCTTAAGCCTGTCGGCACCAATTTCAGCCTTAAGGAGCACATTTATGATGTGCTCAAGGATGCCATCAGCAGCATGAACCTGTACGATGCGGACGCAAATCTGCGCCTGGACGAGCGCGCACTCGCAGAGCAGCTGGGCATTTCCAGAACGCCGGTTCGCGAAGCGCTGACCAGGCTGGAACAGGAAGGTTTCGTCGAGGTTCAGCCGCGCCGCGGTGTGTTCATCCGCCGCAAGAGTCTTGAAGAAGTGCTCGACATGATTGTGGTGTGGGCATCGCTTGAGAGCATGGCTGCGCGCATGGCTATTGAAAATGCCGGCGACCGGGAGATCGAATCCCTGCGCAAGGCGCTGCCCAAGCAAAAGGGTGAGACTGAATTGCGGGCGCATCTGCATGAGTATTCCGAAGCCAATATCTCCTTCCATCTGCGCATTCTTGAACTGTCGGGCAGTCCGATGCTGCTGGAGATTGCCAAGGGGCTGTTCCTGCACATGCGGTCTATTCGCGAACGCGCCATGGCTGAAGGAGACCGCATCACCCGGTCGGTGGTCGATCATATGAACATCATCGAGGCAATTGAAGGCCGCAATGCCGAACTTGCGTCGGTTTTGGTGCGCGAACACACGATGCGTCTGCATGATCATGTGCGCCGCTCGTGGAAAACGCTGGCAAACACAGAAAAAAACAGTGATGCCGGTTAACCGGCTATGGAGGAACGACACATGGCCGATGCAGCCATCAACATAAACGCCAACGATGCGAACCCGGAACCTGAACTGACAGATGGGTTTCACCTTATTATTGACGCCCTGAAGTTGAACGGCGTCGAGACCATTTATCACGTCCCGGGCATTCCGGTGACGGACCTTGGTCGCATGATGCAGGCCGAGGGCATGCGGGTGATCTCGTTCCGTCATGAGTCGAATGCTGGCAATGCAGCCGCGATAGCCGGCTATTTGACCAGGAAACCCGGGGTCTGTCTGACGGTTTCAGCGCCTGGCTTCCTGAACGGTCTGGTGGCCTTGAGCCATGCAACAATCAACTGCTGGCCAATGATCCTCATTTCAGGTTCATCCGAACGCGAGATTGTCGACTTGCAGAAGGGCGACTACGAGGAGATGGACCAGTTGGCCATCGCCAAGCCGCTGTGCAAGGCGGCCTATCGTATACTGAATGCCGAGGACATCGGCGTCGGAGTGGCCCGGGCCATCCGTGCAGCCTCATCGGGCCGCCCGGGCGGCGTCTACCTGGATCTGCCGGCAAGCCTGATGGGCCAGGCAATGGACGCGCTGCACGGTGAGAAGTCGCTTGTCAAAGTCGTCGATCCAGCGCCTGCACAGTTCCCGTCACCAGTGGCGATTGACCGGGCAATTGGCGTCCTGAAGGCGGCAAAGAAGCCGCTGATCATCCTGGGTAAGGGCGCCTCCTACGCACAGTGCGACGATCTTGTGAAGCAATTCGTTGAAACCTCGGGCATCCCCTACATCGCCATGTCCATGGCCAAGGGCCTGTTGCCGAATGATCACCCGCAATATGCCG
>CAYRLR010000245.1:0-4747 GCA_964424975.1 uncultured Anderseniella sp. | reverse complement strand
CAACCGGGTCCTTGTCCGTCAGGGTCCGGTCCGAGCGTGCCGGTTGGAACTGCGGATTGTCGATGGGTGGAATGCCGTCACGAGGCGGCCCGCCGGAGATCACTTCCGACGGCGGCACCGTGATTGTGGAAAAGTCGGTCTTCGACCAGCCCATGCGGACAAACCGGTCTGTCTCGTCGCTCGCCAGGGACGACGTTGCGAACGCTGCAAAAACCAATGCCGCGATTATGCCGGTGTGCCATTTCATGGCTGTGGAAGGTGACGTATCTGCCGGTCACAAACCAATCAGGTTTATGTGATGGTTTTCAGCGTGTTGCGGATCAGGTCCGCGGTGCCGTCCGTCATGTTCAGGCTGTCCAGATCGCAAACCCGGGCCCACATGACGTCGGATACATCTGTTGCAGCGACCGCCTCGCCATGCTGCCAGTGACATAAGAATACTGAAACCACGTAGTGACAGATCACCGTGCCATTGGCATCGCGATGAATAATGTCCTGACACCCGACAAGCCTGTCCAGGTGCGCTGTGACGCCGGTTTCTTCGGCCAGTTCCCGCAAGGCGGCATCGCGGGCCGGCTCGCCGGGTTCAATATGCCCGCCGGGCAGGCTCCAGAGCCCGTATCCGGCCTGCTTGGCCCGCTTGGCCAGCAATACCTTGCCATCGCGCAGCGTCATGGTACTGACGCCCGGGACCGGTTTTACTCGCGCAATTGACATGAACCTGACCGTCTCCATATTGCCATGGTGGTTTAAATCCTGATGTGGCCGTGGCAGATTATACCAAAGGAACTGACTATTGACCCATTTGACCGATTTTTCGCGTTTGCTGGCTAGGCATGCTTCGCGCCGTGGTCTGGTTGACCACAAGTGGAGCATAACGACGTCCGGCAGGCGCGAAAAACCGGCCTTCGATGGGCCCAATCCGCCCATCTGGTGCGTTCCGGCGCTTGCCCGATGCACCGCATCGCGCTGCGCACCGCGCCTGCCAGAGTGAACGGATTGGGCACCATCAGATGAGTCAATAGTCAGTTCCTTTGGTATTACCCGCAATGTGCAATCTATACAGCTTTCGCAAGTCGCCAGAAGAGGTCAAGGCGTTGTTCAGCTATCCTGAACAACCCAACTTCCCGCCACGTGACGTGGTGGCGCCGGGTCAACCCATTGCCATCGTCAAGGGAGAAAAGACCGACCGTCACTTCGCTTTGGTGCGCTGGGGATTTGTGCCGTCCTGGACGAAGGAAATCATGCCCGGCAAACCCCTGACCAATGCCCGCTCGGAAACGGTGTATGAAAAACCCTCTTTCCGTCATGCCATCCGCCGCCGCCGCTGCCTCATTCCGGCAGACGGTTTTTACGAATGGAAAGGCGATGTGCCCGGGCGCAAGCAGCCGTTTCATATCACCGCATCAGATGGTGGCCTGTTTGCCTTTGGCGGCATATGGGAACACTGGACGTCTCCGGATGGCTCGGAACTGGAGAGCGCCGCCATCCTGACCACCGAACCCAATGCCATGATGGCGCAGATACACACCCGCATGCCGGTCGTCATAAAACCGCAGGATTTTACCCGCTGGCTGGATCATTCGCGCCCCGACGGCAGACAGGTGGCCGATTTGATGAAGCCGGTCGAGGACAGCTTCTTCGTTGCAGCAGCGACGCAACTGCCCGGCCGCAAACGACGGGCTCCAGACCCAAAACCGGAACCTGAAAAACTGCCAGACGATCAGATGAAATTATTCTGAAGGCTCCGGAATCAGCTTGCGCGCCATGCACAGTCGCGGCTCGACCTCGTAACCGAGTTTCTCGTAGAACGACCGTACGGCTTCATTTTCCGGTCGCACCAGCAGGTTGAGTTTCCATACACCGCGCTGCGTGAGCCAGGTCTCGGCCGCGCGCATGGCTGCGCCACCCAGGCCCTTGCGCTGAAACGCCGGGTGGGTGGCAACATAATAGACAATGCCGCGATGGCCATCATGGCCGACCATCACCGACCCGATAACGGTTTCGCCATCGACCATGACCAGCAGGTCGGATGCCGGGCCGGACCGGGCAAATGCGATGTCCTTGTCGGGATTGTTCCATGGCCGGGTCAGGCCGCATTTTTCCCACAGCGCAATGACACTGGCGATCTCGGTGTCCTGCACGGGTCTGAATTCGACGCTGGCCATCTACAGCACCTTGCCCGGGTTGAGGATGCCATCGGGGTCCAGCAATTGCTTGATGCCCCGCATCATGTTGATTTCCACCGGCTGCTTGGTGGCGGCCAGTTCATCGCGCTTCAGGCTGCCGATACCATGTTCAGCGCTTATCGAGCCGCCATAGTCACGCACCAGCGCGTGTACGCGGGCGTTGACCGCTGCCCAATTTGCCAGAAAAGCCTGTTTGTCAGCGTCTACGGGCTGGGAGATGTTGAAGTGAATATTACCATCGCCAAGGTGCCCGAACGGCACCGGCCGGCAGCCCGGCAGCATGTCCTCAACCAGCGCAATGGCGTCGTCCAGAAACGCCGGCACTTTCGATACCGGGACCGCAATGTCGTGCTTGATTGAGCCGCCTTCCAGCCGCTGCACTTCCGACATGGCCTCGCGAATGCGCCACAGGTCCTGCGCAGCCTGGGTGCTGGCGGCGAGCGTTGCGTCACTGACGAGGCCTTCCTCGAAGGCCACTTCCAGGATGCCGGTTGCCTTGCTGTTCATGTCACCTTCTGTGTCAAAGCCGGCAAGCTCGAACAGCACATACCAGTCAGACGGCGTTTCCAGCGGATCACGGCAACCGGCATGCTTCATGGACATTTCGACCCCGGTGCGGGGCATGATTTCAAACGCCACAACCGCGGTGCCGCTCATCCGGCGCACCAGTGACAACAGTTCAAGCGCCTCACGCGGTGAGGCTACAGATGCAAATATGGTGGCCAGGTCAAGCGGCGCCGGCAGCAGTTTCATGGACGCTGCCGTGATGATGCCCAGTGTACCTTCACAGCCGATGAAAAGGTGTTTCAGATCATAGCCGGTATTGTCCTTGCGCAGGGACTTCAGTCCGTTCCACACCTCGCCCGATGCCAGCACGACTTCCAGGCCAAGGCACAGGTCGCGGGTGTTGCCATAGGCCAGCACATTGATGCCCCCGGCATTGGTTGCCAGATTGCCGCCTATCTGGCAGGTGCCCTGCGAGGCGATCCACAGCGGCAACATCAAGCCCTTGGCGCTGGCGGCTTCGCGCGCAGTGTGCAGCGTCACGCCGGCCTCCAGCGTAATGCAATTGTCTGCATCATCGAGATCACGGATACGGTTCATCCGGCTCAGCGACAGGACGATTTCGCCGTCCGGCATCTGTCCGCCGACAAGGCCGGTATTGCCGCCCTGCGGCACAATTGGCGATTTGGTCTGGCTGGCCAGCGTCAGGATTGCGCTGACTTCCTCGGTGCTGCCGGGTTGCAGCACCAGCGGTGTCGAGCCGGAGAACTTGCCGCGCGGTTCATGCAGATGCGGGGCAATATCAGCCTCGCTCACAAGCGCGTGTTTCGGGCCAACGATAGCGGAGAATTTTTCGATCAGATCAGGTGTCAACATGGCCGGACGATAGATCGGTGGGCCTGTGCAGTCCAGAGCCTGAAACGCCTAAAATGCGACATCTGCTGGAGGCAAATCACTTCACTCGGCCAGAGTGTTCTGGGATCGGTCAATGTGAGGTTGCTGGTTGTAACTAACAGCAACCAGGCAGAATTAGTCCCGTGGCGCGGCGGCCCGTGCCAGGCGATCATTTATGGCTACTCCAAGTCCCTCGTTCGGGATCGGTGCAACGGCGATACTGTCTACACCCAGCATGTCGAGAGTGTGCAGCATGGCGAACAGGTTTGCTGCAGCTTCATGCAGATTCTTGGTCGGCGACAGGTTGCGCACAATGTCGGCTTCCGGTTCGCGCTTGCCGAAGGCCAGGTAGGCCTCACCGGGTCGGGCGTCCTTTGCATTCAGTCGAACCGCCGCATTTGGCGCATAGTGACTGGCCAGTTGACCGGGAGAAATCGGGTCGTTGGTTGATCCGGTCCGGACTTCAACGGGTCTGCCCAGTCCCTCCTCGATCTGCTCGCGTGACAAACCGCCCGGACGCAGGATCTCCGGCGTCTCGCCCAGGCAACTGACGATTGTCGACTCCAGTCCGACTTCGCAGTCGCCACCGTCGAGAACGCCCCAGATGCGATCACCCAGCCCGGCTACAACGTGCTGCGCCCTGGTGGGGCTGATCTGCCCGGATATGTTGGCGCTGGGCGCTGCAACGGGACAACCCGCCAGGCGCAGAAATTCGCGGGCGCTTTCGCGTCCCGGCACACGGATGGCCAGTGAGGTAAGCCCGGCGCTGGCCAGCCCGCTCACCGGGCAGTCATCAGCTCTCTCGACAATGATCGTCAACGGGCCCGGCCAGAAGGTTTCAGCCAGTTTCATGGCGTCAGCGTTGAACTTGCCCAGCTTGACGGCTTGCTCGATTGTCGGCAAATGCACAATCAGCGGGTTGAAGGACGGTCTGCCCTTGGCTTCAAATATTCGCGCCACGACCTGACCGTCGCAGGCATTGCCACCAAGGCCATAGACGGTCTCGGTGGCAAAGGCGACCAGGGCGCCGTCTCGCAATGCAGAAGCGGCTGCGGCAATGTCTGTGGTGACGTGGCTCATATTGGATAGTATCAATACTCAAGGAATTGCGGATCAGGGTGCATGCCTTGCCGCGTTAATGCCTGTCCCGTCAAGCTAAA
>CAYRLR010000244.1:0-4759 GCA_964424975.1 uncultured Anderseniella sp. | reverse complement strand
CCTGGAGCATGCTGGCGGCACAGCGCACCATCATGCGCCGCCGCACACCGTCGCGCACAGCTTCTGCACTGGTATCCGGCATGCAGGCATCCGGCTCTTTGATCCTTGTTGTCCCACCGATCGTGATCGGTGCAGGATGGTTCGTGACCCTGCACACGGCAGGACTGGCCGGCTCTGCAGCACCTGCCATCGTGGCCATCGTCAATGCGCTTATGGCGCTGCCCTTTGTATTGCGCATCCTGAGGCCCGCTGTGGTGGGACAGGCCCAAATTCAAGACCGGTTGTGTGCCAGCCTGGGTATTTCCGGGCTGCAACGCTGGCGGTTGATAGATTTGCCGGTTCTGGCGAGGTCACTGGCATTGGCATTTGCCTTCGCAGCCGCACTTTCAATCGGAGATCTCGGCGCTGCGGCTCTGTTTGGCTCTGCCGATTTCGTCACCCTGCCGCTGCTGCTGTTGCAAAAAATGGGCAGCTACCGGTCTTTCGAAGCTGCCGGCATCGCCCTGTTGCTGGCCGGCTTCTGTCTTGGATTGATCTGGCTGGCCGAGCAACTCAAACCGGGAGCGCAAGCTCAATGACAGGCTCTGCAATCAAACTCGACAAAATCGATTTCGCCTATCCCGGCGGTGAGCCGCTGCATTTTTCAACCGTTTTCGAAGCCGGCAGCTTTACCGGGCTCATCGGTCCGTCCGGCTCCGGCAAGACCACCCTGATCAATCTGATCGCAGGCTTCGAGGAGCCGGCGGCCGGCGGCCTGTATTTTGATGGCGTCAACGCCGCTGGAACCGAACCTGCAGACCGCCCGGTAACCATGGTGTTTCAGGACAACAACCTGTTTGCTCATCTGGATGTCTTCACCAATATCGCGCTCGGTGTGTCTGCCTCTCTCAACCTGTCAACCGGCGACAAGGCGCTGATCGCCACCGCCATGGATGAAACCGGGCTTTCAGGGTTGGGCAAGAGATTGCCACGCGAATTGTCCGGCGGACAGCGCCAGCGCGTGGCAATCGCCAGGGCACTGGTGCGTGACAAACCCGTATTGCTGCTGGATGAACCGTTTGCCGCGCTCGGTCCGGCATTGCGGCGTGACATGCTGCAACTCGTCAGCGCCATTCACAAGGAGCGCGCGATGACCGTCATCCTGGTTTCGCACGATCCCGCAGATGTGAAGTTCGCGGCCACTCACGCAGCGTTTCTTGATGCCGGCCGGGTTGTCGCCAACCGTCCGGTCGATGACCTTTTCAGCGCATCAGACATTCCCGGTTTGCACGCCTATCTGGGCACCTGACGTCTTGCCATTGCGCGCAACCAGTGGAACAGTGCGGCATCTTCTTTGCGTATCAGCTTCAATCAACGGACCAGTTTCATGACGCTTGCCAATGGTCATCGGCATCTTGCCATTCCCGGCCCGACCAACATGCCCGATGAAGTGCTCAATGCCCTGCATCATGCCTCTGTCGACATTTACGGCGGCAGTTCGGAAGTGGCATCGCGGGCCTGCATGAAAGACCTCAGAAAGGTCTTCCGCACTGCAGGCAGCATCTACATCTATGCCGCCAACGGTCATGGCGCGTGGGAAGCAGCGCTTACCAACACGCTGTCGAGAGGCGACAAGGTGCTGGTGCTTGAGTCGGGCTTGTTCCCGATCGTGTGGGGCGAGAATGCCGGCAAACTCGGCATCGACACCGAGGTGCTTGCCGAACGCCCGGGGCGTGCTGTCGATCTGCAAGCCGTCACGGCCCGCCTCGCCAGGGACACGGGCCACGAGTTCAAGGCCATCCTGATGGTCCAGGCAGACACCGCGACCGGCGTTGTCAACGACGTCAGGGGCGTGCGTGCAGCCCTGGATGAAACCGGCCATCCGGCAATGTTGATGGTCGACACAATCGCGTCGCTCGCCTGCATGGAGTTCGACATGGATGCCTGGGGCGTCGACGTCACTGTTGCCGGCGCCCAGAAGGGATTGATGACCCCGCCGGGCCTCAGCTTCACCGCCGCCAGCGCCAAGGCCAAACAGGCCCACAAAACTGCGGGGCTGATAACCAACTACTGGGACTGGACGTTCCGTGACGGCGACGAGCATTACATGTGGTACGCGGGAACGCCGCCTGTACAAATGGTGTTTGCACTGCGCAAGGCGCTCGAAATGCTGCTCTGCGAAGGTCTCGACAATGTCATTCATCGCCATGCCGTACTGGCCGGCGCCACCCGCGCCGCCGTGCAAACCTGGACATCAAGCGGCGACATGGCTTTCGCAGTGTCCGAACCGACCGAGCGCAGCAATTCGGTCACCTGCATGCTGACCCCGGAAGGCGCAAGCCCGGGTATTCTGGATTATTGCGAAAACAATCTTGGCGTCACCATCGGCCGTGGCATTGGCCAGCTGGATGAAAAGGCAATCCGCATTGCCCACATGGGCCATGTCAACGCCTACAACCAGTTGGGAACGCTGGCTGCAATCGAAACCGCCATGACAGCGCTCGGTATCGAACACGGCTCAGGCGGCGTACAGTCTGCCATCGCCTACATCGCCGAACACGAGAAAGCCTGACCATGGCGCGCGCCGATCTCATCATCCGCAATGCAGCCATCATGACGATGAATGATGCGCACCCTAATGCCGAGAGTCTGGCGGTGTCCGGCAACAAGATCATTGCGGTTGGCAGCAACCACGACGTTGCCAATCTGGCAGGCCCCGCAACCCGCATCATCGACGCCAATGGGGCAAGTGTTCTGCCAGGTTTCATTGAAAGCCATCTGCACATTTTTGCCGGCGCGACCTCTCTTACCCGCCTCGACCTGTCAGGAGTATCGGGACGCGACGCGCTTCGAAGCATCGTGGCAAACTGGAGTGTCCGGCAGCCGGACGGCATTATCTTTGCCAATCAGGCGCATTATACCATTCTGGGTGAAGGCCCCGTCACACGGCAAATGCTCGATGACATCTGTCCCGATCGCCCGTTTGCCATGATGGCCCCTGACTCTCATACGGCCTGGGCAAACACGGCAGCCCTTGCAGCTGCCGGCATATTGCACGGAGCGCAACCGCATCCCGGCAGTGAAATTGTCATGGCGGCAGACGGCACCGCGTCCGGGGAGCTGCGCGAAACAGATGCATTTTCCCCGGTCATTGCGCTGACCGAAAACCAGGGGCGCGAGTCGCTGGGCTATACAACCGCACGCGACCCGGTGCCCGCGGCAACCATGGCGCAACGCGCCACAGACATGACCACGCTTCAACAGGGCATTGATTACTGCGCCGCGCTGGGCATCACCTCGATGCACAATATGGACGGTAACCTGTACCAGTGCGAACTGCTTCAGGAAATCCACGATACCGGCGGTCTGAAATGCCGCATTGAAGTGCCTTTCCATTACAAGAACGACAAGCAGCTGTCCGATCTGCAAGAAGCAGACTATATGCGCCGCACCTGGAACGGTGATCATCTGTGGTGCAACAGGGTCAAGCTGTTCATGGACGGCGTGCTCGATTCCGGCACCGCTTTCGTGTTGGATGGATACCCGGATGATCCTGCCTCAACCGGCGATCCCCTGTTCAGCGCCGAACAGTTCAACGAGATCGCTGCACAGTGTGACAGGCGTGGCTTCCAGATTGCGGTTCACGCCATAGGAGATGCAGCTGTGCGCCGCACGCTGGATGGCTATCAGTCGGCTCAAGATGCCAATGGCGAGCGTGACAGCCGCCATCGCATCGAGCATATCGAAATCATTGCTGAAGCTGACATCGAACGGTTTGCCGAACTGGGTGTCATTGCCTCCATGCAACCGCTGCATGCGCTGGGCACCAAGGCCTATCCGATGGAACCGACACGCTCAAAGATCGGCGATGCAAAACTCGCGCGCGCCTTTGCCTGGAACACATTGCGCGATGCCGGTGCCAAACTCTGCTTTGCCAGTGACTGGCCGGTGTCGCCGGTTGATCCGCTGAAGTCCATCAAGACCGCAATGACGCGGGAAAAGTTGCACCCGGCCCATCCGGACCAGCGCCAGTCCCTGCATCAGGCGGTGCATGGCTATACGGCAGGCGGGGCCTATGCGGAATTCAGCGAGAATCGAAAAGGCAAGCTGGCAGAAGGGTTCGTCGCGGATATCGTGATCCTGGACGCCAGCATGGAAGCTGCAGATCCCACCGCAATTGACCAGATCAAGGTGACCACGACTGTCTGCGACGGTATTGTCACATACCAGGCCTGAGCCTGAGCCTCAGCCGCGCCCATGCGGCGCCATATAGTCCAGCACCGGTCCAACAGCCACAATACCGGTCGGGTTCACTGTCTCGTGACTGGCATAGTAGTGGTTCCGGATATGGTCGAGGTTGACCGTCTCGGCCACCCCCGGCATCTGGTAGATTTCGCGCGTGTACGCCCACAGGTTCGGGTAGTCGACGATACGCGCGCGATTGCACTTGAAATGCCCGTGATACACAGGATCGAAGCGCAGCAGCGTCACGAAAGCCCTGATGTCGGCTTCGGTAAACCTGTCGCCTTCCAGCCAGTGCTGCCGGGACAGAATGTCCTCCATCCAGCCGAGCGTATCAAACACCGGCAATACGGCTTTTTCATAGGCCTCCTGGCTCTGGGCAAATCCGGATTTGTAGACACCGTTGTTCAAGCTGTCATAGACGCGGACATTGATCGTATCGATCATGTCGCGCACTGCGGCCGGGTAATAATCACCCGGAGCAGCGCCTGAGCCGTCGAATGCCGAGTTGAACATGCGGATGATCTCGGCGCTTTCA
>CAYRLR010000243.1:0-4806 GCA_964424975.1 uncultured Anderseniella sp. | reverse complement strand
GGTGCCATGCCTTATGAGCAGCTTGCCAACAGTGTCAAAACCGTGCGCGATAATGGCGGGTGCAAATTGTGCTGATCCGGCAGCCGCCGTTCACGGTTCGGGGGCCCATGTGACTTGCTTCCCGGAAGGTGATCATACAATCTCATCCACAGCCTGACCGGTTCGCCTGCTTGGCCGGACAGGTTTTTTGTGGCAAGACCGGTATACATAACAAGTGGCTCAGGGCCTGTGCGCGCCTTGAGTCCGTTGGCCTGCCCACATTGGAGATGATATCTCTTGTCCGACACGATCCTGATACTCAACGGTCCCAACCTGAACCTGCTCGGCACACGCGAACCCGAGATTTATGGCGCGACCACGTTGGCAGACATTGAAGCCAACTGCCGTGCCCATGCCAAACAGGTCGGTGTCCGTGTGGATTTTCGACAATCCAATATTGAAGGCGAACTGGTGGATTGGATTCAGCAGGCCCCGCATATGGCAACTGCCATTGTGATCAATGCTGCTGCATACACGCACACCTCGATTGCCCTGCATGACGCACTCAAGACAACCGGCCTGCCAATTGTGGAACTGCATCTTTCAAATGTGTACAAGCGCGAGAGCTTCCGGCATAAGAGCTTTATCTCCAGCGTCGCAGATGGGGTCATGTGCGGGTTTGGCGCGCACGGTTATGTGATGGCAATAGACGCAGCAATACAACTCGCCAGCGAAAAACAGGGTAACGCCTGAACGACAGGACATCGGAATCAGCTATGGCCAAGGACAACAATACAATCGACAACGAGCAGATCCGCCAGCTCGCTGAAATACTGACCGACACCGGATTGAGTGAGATAGAGGTTGAACAGGACGGTCTGAAGATCAGGGTCGCGCGAGAGATCATGACGACCTATGCAGCGCCTGCGATGGTGGCGCCTGGCCCAGCAACAGCGGTGATGAGCCCGTCAGCCGGACCTGAATCAGCGGCGGCTCCGGCAGCAAGGCCTGTCGGTACAGTTCATTCCCCGATGGTCGGCACAGCTTACATGTCGCCCTCACCTGAGGCTGCGCCGTTTGTGCAGGTCGGCAGCAAGGTCAATGCCGGCCAGCCAATCATGATCATCGAAGCCATGAAGACAATGAACCAGATCCCTGCCCCGCATGGCGGCACCGTGACAGCAATACTCGTAAGCAATGGTGACCCTGTTGAATATGACGAACCGATGATGGTGATTGAATAAACCTGCCGCCCCTGAAGGCCCAGATTCCGATGTTTGAAAAAGTCCTGATTGCCAATCGAGGCGAAATTGCGCTTCGCGTATTGCGCGCCTGCCGTGAGTTGGGCGTGCAGACGGTCGCGGTTCACTCCACCGCCGATGCAACCGCCATGCATGTGCGCCTGGCTGACGAAAGCGTGTGCATCGGTCCGCCCTCTGCCACAGACAGTTATCTCAATATTCCAGCTATTGTGGCGGCGTGCGAAATCACCGGTGCCGATGCAGTGCATCCCGGATACGGTTTCCTGTCGGAAAATGCGCGGTTTGCTAAGATTCTCGAAGAACATGACATCGCCTTCATCGGACCGTCAGCCGAGCACATCTCCATTATGGGCGACAAGATCGAAGCCAAGGCGACTGCCAGGAGGCTCGGCATCCCCGTAGTTCCAGGTTCGGAGGGTGGTGTTTCGGGTTTTGCCGAGGCACGCCGTGTCGCCAGTGAAGTCGGCTACCCGGTATTGATCAAGGCAGCAGCGGGCGGTGGTGGACGCGGCATGAAAGTTGCCCTGTCCGAAGACGAGATCGACAATGCACTTTCAACCGCGCAGACTGAAGCGAAAGCCGCGTTTGGTGACGATGCGGTATATATTGAACGTTATCTGAGCACACCTCGCCATATCGAGGTGCAGGTATTCGGTGACGGAAAAGGCAACGCCGTCTATATGGGCGAGCGCGATTGTTCGCTGCAGCGCCGGCATCAGAAAGTCTGGGAAGAAGCCTTGTCGCCTGCCCTGAACGCTGCCCAACGCAAGGAAATAGGCGAAACCTGTGCCAACGCCATGGCGGAAATGAAGTATTCCGGCGCGGGCACCATCGAATTTCTTTATGAAAACGGCGAGTTTTTCTTCATCGAGATGAACACCAGACTGCAGGTCGAACATCCCGTTACCGAAGCCATAACAGGGCTCGACCTGGTGCAGGAACAATTGCGTGTCGCGTCCGGCGCTACGCTCGGTTTCACGCAGGAAGACATCCATTTTTCCGGCCATGCCATTGAATGCCGCATCAATGCTGAGAATCCGGAAACCTTTGTTCCGTCTCCGGGCAAGGTAATCGGCGTGCATCAACCTGGAGGTCTTGGCGTTCGTGTCGACTCAGGTATCTATGCCGGATACTCCATTCCGCCGTACTATGACAGCCTGATCGGCAAATTGATCGTGCACGGCAGAGACCGCAATGAATGTCTGATGCGCTTGAGACGGGCGCTCGGCGAATATGTTATCGAAGGCATTGAGACTACAATACCATTGTTCCAGCGGCTGCTCGGCGAGTCAGACATCATTGATGGCGAGTATGATATTCACTGGCTGGAGAAGTTCCTGGCGAAAAAGTGAGCCGGTCACCTGTTAGTGAGTGACGCTGGCATGGTAACTGGCGGAATTTGTCCTATATATTGCCTTCGGTCCGGGCACCTGCGTCCGGGCAATCCACGGGAACGAACCATGCCACCAGCTTACCTTGATCCGGCTCCACGGTCTTACCCGGACTTTGTGCATTTGCTTGGCCGCGCCAACCGCGGCGCGGCGGCTGCAGGTACAACATCGACATTTGCAGATCTTGAAGACTGGCTGCTGGGTGATGCCATCAACGCGACAGATATGCTGTCACTGACAGAATCGCTGGCCTGGCGCATGGTTGCTGCCGGTCTGCCCATTGTGAGGGCCACCATCCATGTAGGAACGCTGCACCCGCAACTTACCGGTTTTGGCTGGAGCTGGAGCAAGATGGACGGGTTGTGCGACGAGATCGTCGTGGATGCCATGTCAGCCCGGTCAGAAGCGTACATGCGCAGTCCGCTGCGGCCTGCCGTTGAAGACGGCCAGTCGTTGTTCCTCAATGTCAACGACCCTGAAACCCAGGCGCTTTATCCAATCGCTGTCGAACTGGCGGAGATGGGTATCAAGCACTATGGCGTCCTGCCAATGCCGAAGCGCATTGGAGCACGGCGCTTTGATGTGGTCTCGATTGCGACAGCCGAGCCGGACGGATTTACGAAATTGCAGCAACAGCAGCTCGGCCGGGTGCTTAAATACCTTGCGCTGCATGTGCATCGTCATACATCACGGCTCATTGCCGAAAATGTCCTGAATGTTTACCTGGGCCACAGTGCCGGCAAACAGGTGCTCGATGGGTCCATCAGTCGCGGAGACGGCAATGCAATCGAAGCAGTGGTCTGGGTCGCAGACATGCGCGGGTTTACGGCACTGACCGAAAAGCACTCCGGACCACAGGTCAACCGCATCCTGAACGGATTTTATGAACAGGTGGTAGGCGCGGTTACGTCCAATGGTGGTGATGTGCTCAAGTTTCTCGGTGACGGCATTCTGGCAGTGTTTCCGTTCGAGAGCGCCGCAACGGCGGCGGACGCAGCCAGGGCGGCAATGAACGCCGCTGACCAGGCTCTAAACAATCTGAATGTCTATAACGCCAACCCTTGCGAAAACGTCCGGTCCCTGAACGGCTGGCAGCCAATCCGGTGCGGCATTGCCATGCATGTCGGCGAAGTGTTCTTCGGAAACGTCGGCGGCGTGGACAGGTTGGACTTTACGGTTATCGGCAGCGCCGTAAATGAAGCCTCTCGACTGGAGGCGCTGACCAAGCGGGTCATGCGTCCAGTGGTCATGTCACAGCAGGTTGCAGACCTGCTCGACATAGAGCTGGACGACATCGGTCGCCATGAATTGAAGGGTTTTGTTGAACCCGTCCGTGTTTTCGCCCCAAAGCACTGGAAGTCTACGGCAATTGAGGTCTAAGTACACAGAACTCAAGGCGGCAAAAACATACTGGGAGACTTTTCTATGAGAATGGTTGCACTGTTAGCCACGGCGATACTTGGCCTCAGCTCTGTAGGGGCACAAGCCGGATGCAAGGATCATGCAGGATCAGGTGTAGACTGGACCGGTTGTACCAAGAAACTTCTCGTGTTGCGATCTGCCACACTGGATGGTGCGAAACTCGACGGCGCCAATCTGACCAGCACTGACCTTGGCGAGGCAAATCTTGACGGTGCAAACCTGGATGGTGCCGACCTGAGCTATGCATCCTTGAAAGCGGCGTCTCTCAAGAACGCTTCGATGGTCAAGACTGCAGGCAATCGCACCATGCTGGTCGGCGCCGATCTGACCGGGGCCAACATGCAGGCGATCGAGTTGTTCCGGGCCGATTTGAGCAAGGCCAACCTGACAGGCGCCGATCTGTCACGGTCCAGCCTGCCCCGAGCCCTGTTTACAGGCGCAAACCTGACCGGTGCATCGCTTGAGAAATCAGACGTCATTCGCTCCAACTTTGACGATGCCGATCTGACCGGCAGCAATCTCAATTACGCAATCGTCGCCAGAGCCTCGTTCAAGAATGCCAAACTCGCCGGATCGAACTGGTCCAACGCCTACTTGTATCGCAGCAGCCTGGTGGGCGCGGACCTGTCCGGCGTCACCGGATTGACCACTTCGCAGGTTGCGCTTGCATGCGGCGATGAGCTGACCAAACTCCCGGCAGGCGTGGAAGCGCCAGATCCGTGGCCCTGCGTCATACAAGACGAAGCCGAAGA
>CAYRLR010000242.1:0-4806 GCA_964424975.1 uncultured Anderseniella sp. | reverse complement strand
TTTGCGTTTGATGTGAGACATTTGGACCGCTTTAGTTCTTGTTTTGACGCGCTTTGATCCGAAAACCGTTTCACACTTTTCGGAAAGCGCTTTAGGGCAATTTAGTCTCCCCGCAGATCAGTCGACAATGACCTTCTTGCGGTGGATTACCTTCTTCAAGGTGGCAACAATCTGGGCGCACACGGTTGGCCAGGCAAATGTCTCGATGGTGTGAGACCGGGCTGTTTCCGACAGTTTGTCCAGAGAGGCAGGGGCTGCTGCATAGCGATTTATGATGTCTGCGAAACCATCCACGTCAAGCGCGTCTACACAATAACCGTTCACCCCGTCCGTGATGACATCCTGTATACCCTCAATCCGTGCCGCGATGGACGGCATGCCGCACAGCCCGGCTTCCAGCATCACCACGCCAAAGCCCTCAATGTCACCGTCGATGGGTACATTGGGCATGACGAACAGATCACCGCCCGTGTACAGGCTTGCAAGGTTTTCCTCTGCCACCAGCCCGAGCGAGTGAACGCGGTCGGCCAGCCCTGTATCCAGCGTTGCCTGCCTGATCGCCTCGCTTTGCGGTCCCTTGCCGCCCAGTGCGAGATGAACGTTGCGTGCCAGTTGCGGCATGACATTGCGAATGAACCATTCATGGCCCTTGCGCTTTACCTGCCGACCGACTGAACACAACAGCAAATCATCGGGTCCGATCTTGCCGGCCAGCGCAGGGAAAGCTGTTGCCAGCACTGCCCGGCGGTCGGAGCGGGTGGTCAGTACACCGGGGAAGCTGTCCCCGAACCTGTCTGGCTCGATACCGTTCGGCGTCACGAACAACCGGTCCAGAGGCAGGCCGCGCTCAACACATTGCCGCCCCGTGGACCGGCTGACCGGCAACATTGCATCCAGCCGGTCTAACACCCGCGCGACGAGCCACTGATAGGCGCCTGAAGCCGCAACTACATCATGCCCATGCGAGATTGCGACAAGCGGCACCCGTGTTTTTCGCGATGTGCCGGCCAGGATCGAGGCGAGAACGGCCGAAGGCATTGCCGAAAACAGCACCGCGTCGATCTCGCCGCGCTTCATCATTGCACGTGCGGTGGTGAATGCGCGAAACAGGAAGGGTACAAACCGCACGTAGTCGTTTTGGTGTCGTGATCGCAAGATGACGGTTTTGACGTCGACATCAGGGCGTGCCTCGAGCTGTTTCAACAGGTCGATACCGACGCGCTGCATGCCGCCGATCTTGCTCATCGGGGCATCTCGCAAGGGGAAACAGTGTGAAATGAACAGCACGCGCAATTGGAATAACCGAAGCTTTATGGGAACATGTAATCCGGCGGGCACGACCGCGCCTAACGCACTAACATGTTTGTGCTATAGGCTTTCGAACGTCTGTGCAACAGGTTGGGGTGTGACCGGGCAACAGACATCGATTGACCGGTTTGCGGGTGACTGCGACAAGGCGGTCAGGCACGACGTTTGTCCGGGAGGGTATCTATGGCAGCAAAGTCGACACAAGTGGCAATCATCGGATCGGGGCCTGCCGGCCTGATGCTCGCTCACTTGCTGCATCTCAGCGGCATTGAATGCATCGTTCTGGAACGCAAGACACGGTCTCACGTGGAAGGCCGCATCCGGGCCGGCGTTCTTGAACACGGCACTGTTGAAACCCTGCGCGACGCCGGTGTTGCAGACCGTCTGGATCGTGAGGGACTATTGCACGATGGCTTTGACCTGTCGTTTGAAGGCGACCGGCATCGCATTGGCCTGAAGGCCCTGACGGATAAGAGCGTAACGGTTTACGGGCAGACCGAAATAACCCGGGATCTCATCGAGGCTCGACTGGCGGTCGGTGGCGAGATCGTGTTTGAAGCGTCCGACGTCCTGCCTGTTGATGTTTCTTCGTCGCGGCCGACAGTCCGATACACTCACAATGGCCGGTCTTTTGAAATAACCTGTGACTTTATTGCCGGGTGCGACGGCTTTCACGGTGTGTCGCGGAAGATGATTCCGCAAGATGTGCGACGCGAGTTTGAGCGCGTATATCCGTTTGGCTGGTTGGGCATTCTGGCAGATGTACCGCCAGTCGCCGACGAACTGATCTACGCCAGCGGCGATCGCGGCTTTGCGTTGTGCTCCATGCGTTCCGCCACACGCAGCCGCTACTACATTCAGTGTTCCATGGATGAAAAACCGGCAGACTGGTCGGACGACGACTTCTGGGATGAGCTGGCACTGCGCATCGGACCGGCCACATCGGCAAATCTGGTCCGTGGCGCATCCATTGAAAAATCAATCGCCCCATTGCGCTCCTATGTCTGCGAACCGATGCGTCACGGCAATCTGTTCCTGGCCGGCGATGCCGCTCACATCGTGCCGCCAACCGGCGCCAAGGGGCTGAACCTGGCCATTGCCGATGTGCGCTTGCTGCACCGGGCATTCGAGCGCTGGTACCGGACACGCAATGGCGATGGGCTGGAATCCTACTCCACCTCGGCTCTGGCACGGGTCTGGAAAGCCGAGCGCTTCTCCTGGTACCTGTCGACGATGCTGCACCGGTTCCCGGAGCACTCTGCGTTCGAACGCCGTATGCAGCGCGCGGAATTCGACTATGTGGCAAGCTCCGAAGCAGCGTCCCGCGCCATCGCTGAAAACTATGTCGGCCTGCCGCTGGACTGATACCCGGCTAGAGCAATATCCATCCGCACGGAAGGATAAAATTGCTTGTCTTATGATTTCCTCGGCTCATCTGCAAAGATAGAGCCAGTGATCGGATGATGCTCTAGGATCAGGGCTCGACCCGCCAGAACAGGTCAAACCCGGGGTCAAACACGGTGACATTGCCTGCGCCAGTTTCGATGAATTCAGGGTAGCGGACGGGCTCGGACTGTTTCGTCAGTGTCATCATTTTCGCGTTGACCGGCAGCTTGTAGAACGCCGGGCCGTTGCGCGAGGCAAAACCCTCCAGCTTGTCCAGAGCGCCGTCTTCCTCGAACACGTGTGCAAGGCAGCTCATGGTGTTTGGCGCGGAAAAGATACCGGCGCACCCGCACGGCAGCAGCTTTGCGGCATCCGTGTGTGGTGCTGAATCGGTACCGAGGAAAAACCTCTGGTCACCGGAGCGCGCGGCTGAGCGCAAGGCCAGGCGATGCGTCTCGCGTTTGGCAACCGGCAGACAGTAATAGTGCGGGCGTATGCCGCCAGCCAGAATGTGGTTGCGGTTGATGATCAGGTGATGAGTGGTGATGGTCGCCGCCAGATTGCCGCTTGTATCGGCGCTAACATAGTCTACCGCATCGGCGGTTGTGACATGTTCCATGATCACGCGAAGCTGCGGTACGCGTTTGCGAAGCGGGTCAAGCACCCGCTCGATGAACACGGCTTCGCGATCAAAAATGTCGATGTCCAGATCGGTGACCTCACCGTGCACGCACAAGGGCAGGCCGATCTCCGCCATGCGCTCCAGTACGCCCTGCACATTATCGAAATTGCTGACCCCGGATTGTGAATTCGTGGTGGCGCCCGCCGGATAAAGCTTGACGGCCTTGACCAGTCCGCTGGCATGGGCCTCGGCAACATCGTCGGCAACCGTTGCCTCGGTCAGGTAAAGCGTCATCAGTGGTTCGAAGCTCATCGACCCGGGAACGGCCGCCATGATTCTCTCCCGGTAAGCCGCCGCATCAGTGCCGGTTACCACAGGCGGCACCAGATTGGGCATGATGATGGCGCGGGCAAAATGTGCTGCGGTATGACCCGCCACGCCCTGCAGCATGGCACCGTCGCGCAGATGCAGATGCCAGTCATCGGGGCGGGCAATGGTGAGCGTGTCGGTCATGAGCGATGTCTTCCGTTATCGGTTGTGCACGGGATATCAAAAAAGGCCTGCGCAAAACAGCAGTTTTACGCAGGCCGGCACATGTGTTTGCTGATAGTCGGCTTATTTCAGCAGGGCTTTGGTCCATTTGCCATCGTCGCCGACCACGTTGACGGCGAACACGCCGCTGACATCACCGTTTTCGTCGAAGTCGGCGCTGCCGGATGCACCTTCATAATTGATCGCGGTGCCATCGGCGATCAGCTTCTTGGCTTTCGCCCATTCGCCGGGGCGGACAATCTCGCCGGTGCCATTGGAAATCGCCCGCAATGCATCCTTGATCTTGGTGCGATCAGCCACACCTGCCTTTTCGATCGCCAGCGCCATCATGAATGTCACATCATAGCCGTGTGCCGCGTAAGGCGCTGCCGGATCAGCTCCGGTTGCCTTGAAAGCTTCTGCAAACGCCTGGTAGGACGCGTCACCCGTGTCAGACGAGGCCTGGGTGATGGAGAGCTTGCCTTTCAGATTGTCGGCACCGATCTGGTCGATGACCGATTGGTCAAACATGCCGTCAGCACCATAGAACTTGGAGAACAGTCCGTTCTCGAGGCTGTTCTTGATGATGGTGATGCCGCTCGATCCGTAATAGGCAAAGATCGCAATGGCTTCCGGGCCCCCGGCCGTCAGGGTCTGCAGTTCGGACCGGTACGATGCCTTTTTCGGTTCATGGGCCTGATTGGCTGTGACCTCACCACCCATGGCCTTGAACTCACGCTCGAACACCGCAGCAATACCGGCATTGTAGTCATCATTGGAATAGGTCATTGCGACCTTCTTGATGCCGGCCTCGGAGATCAGTTTCGCAATGGCCAGTCCCTGGTATGCATCAGAAGGAGCAACCCTGAACACGGTATCATTGTCTTTCAGCTCTGTTATGGACGGCGCAGTCGCAGAGTCGGACAGGACCACGACACCGGCAGGAATGGTCACCGCCT
>CAYRLR010000241.1:0-4810 GCA_964424975.1 uncultured Anderseniella sp. | reverse complement strand
ATGTTCATCCAGACGCTGATGCTGGCCGCAACCGCGCGCGGTCTGGCAACCTGCGCACAGGAGTTTTGGGCCATGTGGCACAAATCGGTCGCCCGCTACACCGGTCCGCCGGACGACTGGATGCTGTTTTGCGGCATTGCGCTTGGCGTTCCCGATCCCGAAGCACCGATCAATTCACTCGAGACAGACAGGGCATCGGTTGCGGAAATTGCGCGTTTCGAGGGGTTTTGATGCATCTGTACGGGTGTTCATCACCTATTCATGTGCAATACTGCATGGTCCCGTCCGAAATCGGATATGGGTGAAGTGAGCAAATTGAAAAAACAACTTATAGCGTTGATTTGCCTGATGATTGGCACAAGCACTGCAGGCGTGTTCGCGTCTGCAGGGCCTTTGACGTCTATGACACAACCCTCCGTTTTGAACAGTGTAACCGAATTTGCGGCTGCTGATGCAGCGGGTGCAGCGCCGCTCATACGCGTAAGCGGCGCATCCAGCGCCAAACGCGCTGCTGAACGCGCTGCCGGCGGTCGTGCCGTCAAAGTCGTCAAACAGGGCGGGAAGTTCGTGGTCACGGTGGTTTCAGGCGGCAGCGCCAGGCGTTGCATCGTGGATGCAAAAAGTGGACAAGTTCTGGGGTGCCGTTAGGGATCTGAACAAGCGAGGATGCTGTGCGTTTACTGGTAGTTGAAGATGATCCGGATCTGAACCGGCAATTGGTGACGGCGCTTGGCGACGCAGGTTATGCCGTAGACACTGCAAGTGATGGTGAAGAAGGCCATTTTCTCGGTGACACGGAACCATATGATGCTGTCATCCTGGATATTGGACTTCCCATCATGGACGGTGTCAGCGTACTGGAAAACTGGCGCCGCGACGGCCGCAAGATGCCGGTGCTCATTCTGACCGCCCGCGATCGCTGGAGCGACAAGGTCGCAGGGTTTGATGCAGGTGCAGATGACTATGTGGCCAAGCCGTTTCACATGGAAGAAGTGCTGGCCCGGGTTCGGGCATTGTTACGCCGGGCTTCCGGCAATGCATCATCTGAAATGACCTGCGGGGATCTGGCGCTTGATACCAGCAGTGCCCGGGTCACGGTAAATGGCAATGCCATCAAGCTGACCTCGCTCGAATTCCGCCTGCTCAGTTACATGATGCATCACAAGGGCAAGGTCATTTCCCGCACCGAGCTGGTCGAGCATCTTTATGATCAGGATTTTGATCGTGACTCCAACACCATCGAAGTGTTTGTCGGCAGGCTGCGCAAGAAGCTTGGCATTGACGTACTGAAAACCGTTCGTGGTCTTGGCTATTGCCTGTCAGAGCCGGATGATCAGTCGTAATTCACTTGCCTTCCGGCTGATCGCGGCCGCCTCGGTTGTCTCCGTGGTGCTGCTGATCGCGGCCGGGATTCTGTTGAGTTCACTGTTTACCGCCGCAGTTGAGCGCAGCCTTGATGCGCGCCTGCAGGCCGTGATGGATGGCCTGCTGGCATCGGTCGAGCTTGAGCAGCAAGTACCCAAGATCAACAATGTTCTGGCGGATACGCGGTTTGAGATTCCGCTGGCGGGCTGGTACTGGCAGATTTCATCGCTGGATGGCGATCCCGCGCGCCAGGTGGCGTCCGCATCGCTGCTGGATGAACGGCTGCCGCTGACACAGTTCATGATACCGGACCGACGGCCGGGACTCCGCATGAGCGGATACCTGAAGGACCAGTCCGGCAACACGTTGCGGGTCATCGAGCAGCGCTTTACCCTGTTCGGCAGCAAGGAACAGTATTCCTTTCTGGTGGCCGGCAACTTCGACGAATTGCAGACCGAGGTGTCTGCCTTCAACACGACCCTGATTGCAGTGCTGGGTTTGCTGGGGCTGGGTCTTGTGGCGGCGATCCTGCTGCAGGTCAGGTACGGGTTGAGGCCGTTATCGGACCTGCAGGGCGAACTGGCAGAAATCCGCGAAGGCGAGCAGGAGCGTATTGCCGGCCGCTATCCGGACGAGATCCAGACGGTAACCGATGAACTCAACCTGCTGCTGAAATCCAACACCGAAGTGATTGAGCGTGCCCGCACCCAGGTCGGCAATCTGGCCCACGCGCTGAAAACCCCCTTGAGCGTCCTGACCAACGAGGCCGGCATTCATGGCGGCTCGCTGGGCACGAAAGTCTCGGAGCAGGCAAGTGTCATGCGCGACCAGGTGTCGATGTACCTGGACCGCGCGCGACGGGCCGCGCGCGCCAAGACAATCGGGTCTGCAACCGACGCCAGCGACGTGGTGCAGTCAATCGTGCGTACCCTGGAACGCATTCACGTAGACCGGAATATATCGGTCGAGACCAGTTACAATGCCAACGTGTGGTTTCGCGGCGAACGCCAGGACCTGGAGGAAATGGTCGGCAATCTGCTGGACAATGCCTTCAAGTGGACCAATGGCAAGATAGCTGTCTGCGTACGCCCGTCAGCATCTCCCATCGACAACCGCATTGCCTGGATTGATGTGTGCGTGGAAGACAACGGGCCGGGCCTGCCAGACGGCGGGGCCGTGCTTGCAATGGAGCGCGGCAAGCGGCTTGATGAAACCAAGCCCGGTTCCGGGCTGGGCCTGTCGATTGTCAGCGAAACCGCCTCCATGTATGGCGGCAAGCTCAGTCTCGACAAGAGTGATCTCGGCGGTCTTCACGCCATGCTGACATTGCCAGCCGCGCGTCGCGGGGACGGTTAATAGCGGTGGCCGTCAATATCGATCCGAGAAAAGCCCACCGGTAGCATTGTAACCTATGGCAGGTGTTTTCTATGCCGCGAGCATTGCTCCGATTGCGCCATCAGCTATGCTTTTTACAGTGGAACGATAACGAATTCTGAAAGACCAGCATTGTTGCTTGCTAAAACGGCCTCATGAAGGGCAGTGAGAGATAGCGATATGTTTGTAGTGGCCCTTTTATGGTAACGAAATTAGTCCTTTTACTCTCCAGGGCCGAACTCAACCAAAAACTTCGACAAACGCCTATATATTGCCACTGTATCAGTCTGGCTAATTCCCTGCGATTCGGCAAATCTGCGCTCTGCTGTTGCAGACTGGTCGCCAAATCGACCGTCAATTGAACCGTTGTAGTAGTTTAAGAATTTTAGCGCGCGTTGCTTCATGCGTACACAGTCTTTATCCATACTGAATAACTCTTCAGGAGAGCGCTCGGCCATCTTGCGAAGATGGAAACCAACATTTCTCGGCGTGGTGACAGAAACATTGCACGTAATTTCGATATTTGATTCATCGGCCCCGAGATGATTTACATAGAATGTGCTGGCACCTGCTGCAATTGTAGTTATCACTCCCAGCACTTTCACAGCTGCCCAAGCCTTAAGTTTGATGCATCCAAACTCTATCTGGTCGATCTGGATGTCAATCAGTTCAAATGGCACATCGCCAACCACATTTGGTACGACATACTGAGAAATTAAGTCTGAAACCGAAGCGATCGATCGCATCACCATTTGCCGGTCCGCTGATGTCAGTTGCCGTGTCCGGTAACGGCTTTCGCCCCAAGTGACCGGAGCAATTCGTGGGCTTGAAAAGAGTCTATCTATGGCTTGTTGATAATTGACATGTCGAGGTACTTCCGAGGTGGTCGCCAGAGCCGTTGGATTGTTAATCAAGATATCCAGTTCAAAATCGATGAATTCCACAGCAACCTCATTTTAAAGTTTTCCTTACGGAAGATTGTGTTCAATCGTGTCACCGAAATCAAGGCTCAAGCGGCCAATGGGAATTTGGAAAGAACAGTCAGAAAGATTCAAATTTATCCACCCAGTAAAATGCCGGGACCGAACAATTGGATTATTCTTCAGCCATTGCGCTGTTCGGCATGCCGCGCTCGCGATACGGGGTGCGCGAATAATAGGCGCGATAGCATTTTGAGAAATGCGACGGTGACGAAAACCCGCACGCCAGCGCCACATTGATTACCGACATGCTGGTTTGCAGCAACAAGGAGCGTGCTTTTTTCAGCCGAAGCTCAAGGTAATAGCGTTTCGGCGAGCGGTCCAGATAGCGCCGGAACAGTCTCTCCAGTTGCCGCGTCGACAGACCGGCCTGCCGCGCCAGCAGGCTGGGCGACAGCGGATCTTCCAGGTTGTTTTCCATCTGCTCGATGATACCGACCATCTTCGGGTGGCGTGCACCGATACGCGCAGGCAGGGACATCCGCTGATGTTCGTCAGGTTGCCTGATCGGCGAATGCAGGATGTTTTCGGCAACGCTGGATGCAAGCGCGGCCCCGTGCTGCGATGATATCAACGACAGGATCATGTCCAGTGCCGATGTTCCACCTGCGCCGGTGAACCGGTCACGGTCGACTTCGAACAGGCCGGAGGTCACATCGATGTCCGGGAACTCCTCGATGAACCCCGGCTGGTTTTCCCAGTGAATCGTGCAGGTATAACCGGTCAGCAATCCGGCCATCGCCAGCAATTGCGCACCGGTACACACTGCACCCAGATCAGTGCCGCGCCGGGCCTGTTTGCGCAGCCAGTTGAACAGCGTCTTATCGCCGTACTGGTGAACATTCGTGCCGCCGCAGACAATCACGGTTGCATGTTCGGGTATGGCCTCCAGATCGCCGTCAGGCACCAGGGTGATGCCATTGGACGCGGTTACCGGCGACCCGTCGGTTGAATGAATGGTCCAGACATAAAGCTGTTTCTCCGACAACCGGTTCGCGAGCCGCAGCGGATCTATTACCGATGTAACCGGCAACAAAGTGAACTCGGGCACCAGGACAAGGGCCATCTGCATTGGCAGGTCTCTGGACTTG
>CAYRLR010000240.1:0-4813 GCA_964424975.1 uncultured Anderseniella sp. | reverse complement strand
GGCACACCTGCGCGATGAAGTCGGGCAGGAAGCGTCTTGCGGTTGCACAGATGCATCTGACCGGTTTCTTACGAACCTGCACAATTTCATCCATCCGTGTGGATCGATAGTGCTCCAGAGCAGCATCCGGTCAGATGCAATCACCTGACCGGTCAAAGATGCTGGCTTCCAAAGAGCTGGAGGGTCTTACCCATACATATGAATGGACAATGTTCTAGGTTTTGCCCTTCCACGGCACCAGATAGCGTTCAGCCATGCGCATCATGATGTCGATACCATAGCCGATGATACCAATCAGGATGATACCCATGAGCACGATGTCGGTGTTCTGGAACTTGGATGCAGCGATAATCATTTTACCGGCACCCTTTTCTGCGGCCACCAGTTCGGCAGCCACCACAGTGCCCCAGCAAACACCCATCGCCACGCGTGCGCCGGTAAAGATTTCCGGAAGCGAGTTTGGCACAATCACTTTCCACAAGAGCTGGCTCTTCGATGCGCCAAGCGAATATGCCGCGTGTACCTTGGAAATGCTGACGCCCGACACACCGGCCCGCGCAGCGATAACCATGATCCACAAGGCAGCCAGGAACAACAAGGATATCTTGCCGGTTTCCCATATACCGAACCAGATGATGATCAGCGGGATAAGGGCAAGCGGCGGAACCGGACGCATGAACTCGACAATCGGGTCAAACCAGCCGCGGAACCAGCCATTGAGTCCCATGGCATACCCCAATGGAATGCCGACGATACTGCCAAGGGTAAAACCAATTATAACGCGGTAAATCGACCAACCGAGATTCTCCGCCAGGGTGACATTCTGATAGCCTTCACTGGAAATTTCTATCAGGCGGCTTACCACTGCCTCGGGCGCCGGAAGCCAGATCGACTCCATCTGCAGGCCTTTTGTGGGTTCAAACGCGAGGCTGCCCTTGGATGTCATGCGGACTTCCCCGGAAGTCACCTTCACCGAACCATTGGGGGCAATTGGCTGTCCGTCGACGGACACGACCTGTTGTTCATCCGGATTTTCAAGAAGATCACTTTTGGATACCAGTATTGAGCGGTAGGTGATGACTTTTTCGGCGGCATCTTTTGCAAAGCCGGTATTTGCAGCTTCGTCCATCGTCGGTTTTTCTGCCGGCTCAGACACCCTGTGAACCATGGCCTTGACCGTGCCGGTATCAGTTGCACCAGAAGCATCCTTTGCTTCGTAGGTGAAACTGGTTTCACCGATGAACGGTCCAGACACGTGCAGGAAGGACGGCACGATTTTTGACCCTGTAAACGAGCCCCAGATCAGGAAGATCGCGACAATCGAAATAATTGATGCTGCACGGTTCGATATGACCGCGCTCTCATCACCGAATGTCACCGTCTTCAGACTGGTAAAGTCATCCTTCTTGGTCAGGAATCCGCTGATCAGTTTGTAGCCGATCATGGCCGCAATGAAAATGGCAATATAAATGAGCAGAATGATCATGCCGCATCCTCCTGACGGCCCATGATTTCTTCTTCCATGTCCCAGATCATGGTCAGGATTTCTTCGCGAACTTCGCTAAACTGCTGTTCTTTCTTGACCACGCGAAGGTCCTTGCCGACCCCCATTTCCGCGAATGGCAAATTGTATTCTTTATGGACACGACCAGGCCGAGGCGCCATCACAACAAGGCGCTCTCCCAGCAACAGTGCCTCTTCCACCGAGTGGGTGATCAGGATGATGGTCTTGCCGGTTTCCTTCCAGAGCTTGAGAACCAGGCCCTGCATCTTTTCACGCGTCAACGCATCCAGTGCGCCAAGCGGTTCATCCATCAAGATCACGTCAGGATCATTTGCCAGGCAGCGGGCAAGTGCCACACGTTGCTGCATGCCGCCGGAAAGCTCATAAATCATCTTGTCGGCAAATTCCTGCAACCCCACAATCTGCAGGAGGCTTTCGACCTTTTCATGCGTCTCGGCGGCCGGTTTGCCGGCCATATCGGGACCAAACGCCACGTTCTTGCGTACATTCATCCACTCAAACAGTGCGCCTTGCTGAAATACCATGCCGCGTTCGGCTGCCGGGCCGGTCACAACATGATCGTTCAAAATGACCTTGCCACTGGTGGGCGCGAGAAAGCCTGCAACAATGTTCAACAATGTTGTCTTGCCACACCCTGACGGGCCAAGCACTGACATCAACTCGCCCTTCTTCAAAGTAAGGGAAACATTCTGCAATGCCTGCACCGAGCCGCCGTTTGGCAGTTCAAATCGCATTGATATATCGTCGATTTTAAGGCTGGACATGTACCCCTCCTTGGAGTCCTGACAGGAATGGATCGCGGTCGGATTTCCCGGGTCGTCTTTCTGGCCGCAAAGTGTAAACAGGCCACCCGGGTTGCCGGATGGCCTGTCTGTCAGTCGTTACATTTTCGAGGCTGCTTCGAGGTAGCTGCTGTTCACAGCTCCATCATAGGACGGCAAAGCCTTTACCGTACCACCCGCAGCCAGTTTGGCACCGGCTTCATTGAAGTTCTTGGCCAGAAAACCACCCATCCACTCGGCACTCAGTGCCTGCTCGGAAGTGATGAACTTCATTCCCGTGGTCATGATTGCCTTTGCGGTGGCTTCGTCCTGACCGGCCATCTTGGCAATTTCAGGCATCATCTCATCACCGCCACCATTGTTGAACTTGTCGTTCATATCATTGGTAACCTTGAGGAACTTCGCAACCAGATCTGCGTTTTCCTTGGCCCATGAGCCGGTTGTGGAGATCACGTCGTAAACCTTGCCGACGATCTGCTCTTTCTCCGCGCCTTCGATGAGAACGTTACCGTACTCTTTCATCCGACGAAGAGGACCACCCCAACCGCAAACCATGTCCATGTTGCCATTTGCAAACGCTGCAGCCGAGTCGACCGGCGCCATGTCCACGACCTTCATCGTGGAGGTGTCAACGCCGAAATGAGCCATCTGCGCCAAAAATCCGGTGTGAGCAGCAGTGCTGAGCGGCACGCCGACAGTCTTGCCTTCGAGTTCCTTAGCATTGTCCTTGGTGATTTCAAGGTTCTTGCGAACAACGCAGTTGTCGTTGTCAGAATATGTCAGGGCAATATCGATTGCCTGCAGGTCCTGACCGGCAGAAACCGCTGTCAGGAATGGCGTAACGCCTTGTGAAACGGCGATATGTACATCACCGGAAGCCATGGCCGCAGACATTGCGGTACCGGCATCGAATGACACCCACTTGACCGGCATGCCCAGTTCCTTGTCATAGATTTTCTGGGCCTGCGCATACTGGAATGGCATTGGCCATTCCGGGAAAAAGGCAACAACCAGTTCCGATGTCTGCGCTTGAGCTGCAGAAAGGCTGACCGAAGCCAGGGCTGCTGCTGCAAGTGCCGTTGTAAGAAATTTCTTCATTGAATACTCCCTCCGCTGATTAGCGTCCGAAAACGTGATTGGATTGGAAAGTGTGCTTTCGGTGGCAGCAGTATGAAACGCGACAGGCATGCGGCGCAATGGCACACACCGCGTTGGTCCTAAAAATTTATCGCGTTGGTTCCATGCACAAACAATGGGCATTACCAGAGCCGATTGATCATTTTCATGACATATCGTCCAATAGCCAGAGAGGACGTCAGTCCCGGGCTTTCCATGCCAAACAGGTTGATCAGTCCCGGCACGCCATGTACTTGCGGGCCGTCAATGCGGAAATCCTGCAACTGGTTTCCCGGCGGCACGATCTTGGGTCTGACGCCGGCATAGGACGGCTGCAAGGCCCCGTCCGGCAGCCCGGGCCAATAGCGCCTGACCAACCCGTAGAACTCTTCGCCACGAGCAGGATCGACGTCGTAGTCCGGCTCGTCGACCCATTCCACGTCCGGACCAAATCGTGCCTGGCCACCGACATCAATGGTGAGATGGACGCCCAATCCGCCGATGACAGGGCATGGATAGATCAGCCGCGAGAACGGTACCTTGCCGGCGATCGAGAAATAGCTGCCCTTGCCGTAATATGCCTTCGGCACATGAACGCCATCGAGACCCTGCAGTTTGGCAGCCACGCGCGGTGCATTGAGGCTTG
Source organism: uncultured Anderseniella sp. (assembly GCA_964424975.1). Taxonomy (GTDB): domain Bacteria; phylum Pseudomonadota; class Alphaproteobacteria; order Rhizobiales; family Aestuariivirgaceae; genus Anderseniella. Next base: position 744 of record CAYRLR010000240.1, on the reverse strand, counting down.
TGGAATTGACAAACAGGTTGCAGCCGACGGTCATCGGCTCTGAGCCACCAATGTCAATCTCGACCTGCCTGCCGCCGACACGGCCCCCAACAACCGGCGACCTGGTCGCCAGCGTAGCACCGGCATTTTCAGCCTCGCCGAGGATGGCCAGCATCAGTCCGGCAGAATCCATCATGCCGGTCGATGGCGACAACACAGCTGCCACGCAGTTCAACGCCGGTTCCAGCGCCCTGGCGTGGCGCGCATCAAGCATCTCGAGATCATCGACGCCATTGGCAGCGCCTTTCTCCATGATGCCTGCAAGCGTTGCCACTTCTTCAGGTGCGCACGCCACAATCAGCTTGCCGCAATTGGTATGGGCGACATTGTGCGTCTTCATGAAGTCGTACAACAGCCGCTTGCCTTCGACGCACAACTGCGCGCGCAACGATCCCGGCGTGTAGTACATGCCTGCATGAACGACCTCGCTTGACCGCGAAGACACACCGCGCCCGAACGCTGTGTCAGCCTCCACGATCAGGACATCGCGACCAGATAGAGCAATCTCGCGGGCAACCGCCAGGCCAATGACACCAGCGCCAGCAACAACACAGTCAATCTCGTAATCAGCAGCCATCAAACCAGCGCCTTGAAGTCAGGATGTTGTTTGATCTATCCACCCAAGCATCACCCTGATCGCTCTCGGTGGGCTAGGTCATGAACTCATAAACAGGATCAAAATGGCGTTGAAACCGCAAAAATATG
>CAYRLR010000239.1:1610-4816 GCA_964424975.1 uncultured Anderseniella sp. | reverse complement strand
GAACGGCACGTATCAGAAGTGCGCATTGCGTCTGAACGCGATATTCGCCAGCAGGAAATTGAACGTCAGCAAGCTGTGGAGGCTGCCGAGATAGGCGCGCGGGAGAAAACCGAACGCGCCCGCATCGAGCAGGAACGCAATGTCAACGAAGCCCGCATCACCAATGAGCAGCAGACCGAAGCCCAGGAGATCGAGCGCCGCCAGTCCATCGAGCATGCGCAGATTGTCTCGACCGAAGCGACTGAACGGGCGCGCATAAAACAGGAGCGCGCGATAACCGAGGAGCGCATCGAGCAGGAGCGCTCGCTTGCCGAATCCCGCATCGCCAAGGAGGAAGATACCCAGCGTCGTGAAATTGCCCGTGGTCAGGCCGTGGAGGCAGCGACAATCGCCTCGCGTGAAGCCACGGAAAAACTGCGCATTGCCCAGGAAACCGAGGTCAACAGTGACCGCATCGCATCGGACAAGAAGATACGGTCGCTGGAAATTGACCGGCAGAAGGCTCTGGATGAAGCTGAAATTGCCGCCCAGCAGGCGACCGAAGCTGCTCGCATCGCCCGCGAGAAGAAGCTTGCCGCCGAGCGCATTGCGTCGGAACAGGCAACCCGTGCGCTGGAAATAGAACAGCGCCGCACGCTGGAAGAAGCCGACATCGTGGCGCGTGAGTCCACAGAGGCGTCACGTATCGGTCAGGAAGAACGGCTGCGTGGACTGCAGATAAAGCGCAACCGTGCCATAGACGAAGCCGAGATCGCGGCCCGGGAAGCGGTTGAAGCAAGCCGCATTGCCCAGGAGACAAAACTGGCGGTGGAGCGCATCGACGGCGAGCAGGCAACCAAGGCGCGCGACATTCGCCGCACGCAAGCCATTCAGGAAGCCGAGATTGCCTCTGCTGAAGCAACCGAAGCTGCCCGCATCGCCCAGGAAAAGAAGATCGCTGCAGAACGCATTGCCTTCGAACAGGACCTGCGCGAACGCGAAATTGCCCGTAACCGGGCCATCGATACAGCCCAGATCAGTGCATCCGAGGTGACCGAGACTGCGCGTCTAGTCCAGCAGGGCAAGATCGATGCAGAACGCATTGCCCGGGGCGAAGAAACCACGCTGCGCGAGGTTGCAGCCCAGCAGGCAACCGATGCAGCCCGCATTGCTCAGAAAAAGAAGGTGGACGCAGAACGTATTGTTGCCGAAACCGAAATACGGGTGCGTGAAATCGAGCGGCAGGAGGCTGTTGAAAGCACGCAGGCTGCATCACGGCGTGTCGTCGACAAGCTGAAGATCGAGAAGGAGAAGGAAACGTCGCGTGATCAGATTTCGCGCGATGAAGAAATCCGCAATCTCGAAATCGAACGCAACAAGGTGCTCGACCAGGCGCAGATTGCCGCAAACGAGGCGATTGAAGCTGCACGCGTAGCCCAGGAAAAGACGAACAAGGCTGAACGCATAGCGGCCGAGCAGGAAATTCGTGACCGAGAGATCGGTCGCGACGAAGCTGTCGAGACGCGTGAGATTTCCAAGCGCGACAAGGTAGAGCGCGAACGCATCAATGTTGAACTGAACGTGGACCGGGAGCGTATTGAAGCCTCCAAGGCCCGCGATCTGGTGGATATCGATCGCAAGACGGTCATCGAGCAGGCAGACGAGAAACGTATTGTTGCGCTTGCCGAGGCGAAGTCTGAACGTGCCAGTGCCGAAGCCAGGGTCAAGCAGGCCGAAATCGCCGCACAGCGCGATGTGGATCGTTCCGATGTGGAACGTGAGCAGGTGCTGGATGCAGCACGGCTTGAGCGCAAGCGGTCGCTGGAGCAGCTCGAAATTGCCCGCATGCAGGCACTGCGCGAAGCAGAGATTGCCTCTCGCGAGGATGTCGAGCGCTCCCGCATTGCATCCGAACGCGGGCTTGATGAAGCGCGTATCGGGCATGAAACCGAACGGCGCAAGCTGGAGGTCAATCGCGAGCGCGAGGTCGAGTCTGCCGAAATGGAAAAGGCAGTCGATCTGTACAGGAAGTCGCTGGAACAGTCGGCAGCCCAGGCTGAAGCCGATATTGCCCGCGCCCACGCGGCAGAAGCTGAAGAGCGGGTCAAGACGACGCGTGAAACCGAAGTTGCCAACCGTCGCCGCAGCGTCGACGTCGTGATGGCGGAAAAGGCTGCCGCAGAGGCGCGCATTGCCGCAGAAGCCGACCAGATCCGCGCGGTTGTCGAGGCAGAGGCACAGAAACTGCTGTACGAAGCAGAGAACGTGCTCACGGATGAAGCCCGGTTCGGGCTGTTCCGCCGCAAGCTGCTCGACAAGGTCGAAGGCATCGTGTCGGCATCGGTCAAGCCGCTGGAGAAAATCCAGGACATTCGCATCATGCAACTGGATGGTCTCGGCAGCGGATCCGGCAACGGGTCCGGTGGCGGCGACGGCGGTGGCAGGGGAACGCCAACCGACGAGGTGATCAATTCTGCGCTGCGGTACCGGGTGCAGGCGCCCATGGTCGACAGCCTGCTGGCCGATATCGGCATTGACGGGTCAAACCTGTCAAAGCAGGGCGGCCTGATCCGTGAAGCGTCCGACATGCAACGCATCACCAAGGAGGCCGAGCGCGGCCGTGGCAGTGGCAAGCCGGACGGTGGCGGGTCGGATGACGATGCCGGCAAGAGTGCCGGTGGCGACGACACCAAGACCAAGAAATAGGCGACACCAGACATGGCACGAGTATATGTATCCAGCGTCATTGCCGCCCCTGCCTCCAAGGTCTGGGAGCGGGTTCGCGACTTCAATGCACTGCCGCGCTGGCACCCGCGTATTGCCGACAGCCAGATCGAGAACGGCGAACCGTCCGACAAGGTCGGCTGCATCCGCAATTTCCGGCTGCAGAACGGCGATCAGATCCGCGAACAACTGCTGGCGCTCAGCGATTACGACACGTTCTGCACCTATGCCATTCTGGAAAGCCCGATGCCCATCGAGAATTATGTGGCAACCCTGCGGCTGACGCCGGTGAGTGATGGTGACCGGTGTTTCGTGGAATGGTCGGCAGAGTTCGATTGCTCTGCCGATGTTGAGGCGGACGTGTCAAACGGCATTGCAACCAACGTGTTTCAGAGCGGTTTCGACGCCCTGAAGCGGCACTTCGGCGGATAGGGCGGGTACCGGTTTCATGGTCAAGGTCTTGAAAAGCACGATACTGAACGCACCGATCGATGCGGTGTGGG
>CAYRLR010000239.1:0-1600 GCA_964424975.1 uncultured Anderseniella sp. | reverse complement strand
GTGTTGCGTGATTTCAACGGGCATGACCGCTGGCACCCGGCGGTGGCAGACAGTGAGATAGAACGTGGCCGTGCGTCCGACATTGTCGGGTGCATCCGCAGGTTCCATCTCAAGGACGGGTCGCTGTTGCGCGAGCAGTTGATGACACTGTCGGACATCGACGCTGCCTACAGTTACTGCCTGCTCGATACACCGGTCCCGCTGTTCAATTATGTCAGCCATGTCCGGCTGTTTCCGGTCACTGACGGCGACCGCACTTTCTGGCAGTGGGAGGGTAATTTCTCCACGCCGGCAGGCGAGGAAAATCAACTGAAAAACATGGTCGGAACCGAGATTTACGAAGCAGGATTCGAGGCCATTCGAAACCATATGGGCGTGGCGGGCTGAAGCCGGTGCCGGAAGGAACAAGATGAGTATCTCCGTCAAGACATTTGCCAGTTCCGCAGAGGCTGCAACCGCCCTGTCGGGTGATCGCACTGCCCGTTTCATGGGTGGCGGCACCTTGATCATGCGGGCGGTCAATGAAGGTGACCAGTCGTTCAATACCATAGTGCTGACCAGCGACCCGGCGCTCAGGCAGGTGCAGCCGCAAGGCGATCGTGTGATCATCGGCGCAGGTGTGACCATGGCCGGGATACTCGCCAGCCGTGACCTTGATTTTCTGCACCCGGTTGCCCGTGCGGTCGGCGGACCTGCCATTCGCAATATGGCGACGGTGGGCGGCAACCTGTTTGCCGGACACCCGTATGGCGACATGACGGCAGCGCTGCTGGTGCTCGACTGCAGCGTGACGCTTGCCGGCGGGCAGAGTTCTCCACTGGCGGATTTTCTGCGCGACCGGGCGCGTGAGCCGCGCGCCGTCGTCGCATCCGTCAGTATCGTGCGACCGCAATCCGGTGTGTTCAGGTTCAGGAAGGTGTCCAGGGTGAAGCCGAAGGGCGTCTCGCTGATGACCATAGCAGCCTGGCTGCCGCAATCGGGCGGGCGGGTTTCAGGTGCCCGCATAGCGTACTCTTCCATGGGGCCGACGCCGATGCGGGTGCCGGCAGTGGAACAGGCACTGGAAGGCGCTTCGCTGGATGAGGCGGGCATCGCCAACGCGCTGTCGGCCGCGACCACCGGCATCGAGCCGCCGACAGATGCCATAGCGTCTTCGTGGTATCGCCGGGAAGTGGCCCCGGTTCACCTCAAGCGCACATTGCTGGGAGGCTAAGGACCCATGAGCAAGAAACCGGTACAATTCACTCTTAACGGCGAGAGCAAGGCCGTGTTCGTCGAGGACGGCCAGAACCTGCTGGAGGTGCTGCGGCGCGGTGTCGGAGACCTGTCGCCGAAGTACGGTTGCGGGCAGGGTACATGCGGCGCGTGCACCGTGCTGATCGACGGCGAGCCGCACCTGAGTTGCCTGACCCTGGCTGAAACTGTGGAAGGCCGGACGCTGAGCAGTACCGGCGGCCTTGCAGACGGCGCGGTTCTGCATCCGCTGCAGGACGCTTTCATGCGGCATTTCGCGGCCCAGTGCGGGTTCTGCACATCCGGCATGCTGATGGCGGCCAAGGCCCTGCTGGACCGCAATGCGAACCCGAGCCGTGACGAGGTT
>CAYRLR010000238.1:0-4856 GCA_964424975.1 uncultured Anderseniella sp. | reverse complement strand
ATGTGCGGGTGGAAGTGCGATTGCCTCGTCAAACAGGAAGGCAGCCCGGTAGGCGTGCCACAGGCCGAACTTGTGATGAATATTCATGCCCAGCGGCGAAGTGTGACCGGCACCTGCGGCTCGCGCCCAGGTCAGAAACGGCGGATGCGGCGTGTCGAACGGAAACACCACACGCGCACCAAGTTCTTCGGCAAGCGGTGTGAGGACGTCCCGTGTCCAGCGGTCCATGAGATCGCTCGCCGGGTCGCGTTCAGAGGCAAAACGGGCAAACATTGCAGGTCCCGCATTGCCAATGAGCACCAGCGCGCGGCCTGCGAAATCGACACCAGCGGTATTGCCCAGCCATCCCAATACCTCAAAGCGCTCTGCACGGATGCGAGCCTCTATTGCAACCGCGTCCTGACGCACGTCAGGCAAAGCGCGGGTGACCCGGTTGCATCAGGGCACGATCCAGCTTGATGTCATGGTTGGCGCGCAGTTGCTCATCAATGTCTGCCGGCAGGTAATTAGGGAAATAGCCTGACAGTATCTTGTCCTTGCGCGCGGCAGCCACTTTGACAACGTTCGGCTTTTTCGCCTCGTTCCACTCTTTCGGGCTCATCCGGTTGCTGATGTCGGGGTAGACATAGTCCTTCTGCATCAGGTCCAGCGTCTGTCCCGACCCAAGATAGTGGCCCGGCCCCCGGGTACAGACTTCGGTGATTACATCAAGGGACAAGGTCTCGTCATTCACTTCAATGCCACGCACATTGCGATTGACCGCACCAAGCATGTCGTTGTCGATCAGGATGCTCTCAAGGCAAAACCCCAGCAGCGATGCATGCATGCCTGCAGCCTCATAGAGCAGGTTGACACCTGACATTGCAGTCAGAGCGGCATTGACCCCATGTTCGCAGCCCGCCTGCATATCCGGCAGTTTGCTGTCGGCCATGCCGGCGGCAGTGCCGGTAGTCAGATCATAGAACTGGCCCATCTGGGCGCACGCTGAAGAGATAAGGGCCTGTTCGCCGGACCCGCCTGACATGGCCCCTGTGCGCAGGTCGGATACGAACGGCCACGGCCCCCACAATGCATAGGCCCCGGGTTGTATGGCATTTACATAGGCCAGGCCGGCAAGGCATTCCGCCACTGCCTGCACCACGGTTCCCGCCAGCGCTGCCGGTGAAGTCGCACCTGCCTGGGCAGCCGACAACAGCAGTACCGGCATGCCGCCGCGCACCGCCACTTCCAGGCAGCGGCAGGCATCTTCGGCCCACTTCATCGGCGGAACGACAAAGCAGTTTGACTGGCTGACGAACGGCCGTTCGCGCCATTTGGCCTCACTGCCGGCAACCACATGCAGCATCTCGAGACACTCGCGCACATGATCGGGTTCCACCATGGAGGTGCCGACGTGTTTGGACGTGCCTGCGAGGCAGGCGTACAGCGTGTTCACATCAAGATCGCGTGGTTCAACCATGTCACGGGCAACCACGGGACGTTGAAAAAAGTGAATGTGCTCGCAATTGTCGACGATGCGGGCGGCGTCGTACAGGTCGACCAACAGTGAATCACGATAGGTTTCAGTCTCGGGCTCGACAATGTGCACTGCCGCACCGGCGGTGCCGAAATGCACCTTCGAACCCCATGGTTCGAGGTCGTATTTGGGGTCTCGGGCAAACAGCGGAAACCGCCGGGCACAAATTGTCAGCGTGTCTTCGATCAGGGCACGTGGAAACCGCAACCGGCCATCGTCGCCCAGCGTACATCCCTTTTCGGTCATCAGTTCGATGCAGGACGGGATCGAGTTTTCGATACCCACCGTTTCAAGCAGGGTCAGCGCTGCTGCATGGATCTTTTCCAGATCGCCCTCGGAGAGCGGTTTGTAGCGTCCGCCCGTCATGCCCGGGCGAACCGCTGCCTCGTCGACCGGAATGGCGCGCGAGCGCATGGCTACGCGGGCTTCGCGTCCGCCGCGTCGGCGGTTGATATCGACAGCTACGGACATTGCCGGGTTTCCTTACCTGAAGCGTTGTTGTTGCCCGGATTGTGCGCGCTTCTCAGAATCTTGCAAAGCGCATAGTTCTCATTTCATGGTGAGAATTTTTCACCATTATGATGCGCTTTCCTGTTGAAACACAGCCGTTTCATGTCAGTATCGGCCACACTGACCATCAATGGCGCCAACAGGGTGAATTGACGTGACCAAGCGAAACCTGCCCCCCTTGCGCGCGCTTACAGCGTTTGAAGCAGCTGCGCGACTGGGCAGTTTTCGCCGGGCAGCCGATGAGCTCGGTCTCACCAGGTCAGCCATCAGTCACCAGATCAAGGCGCTGGAGGGTGTTCTTGGCGTTGACTTGTTTTCACGCGATGGCAAACGCGCGGAACTGTCGGGCCCGGGGCTGATCTACTTCCCGGCAGTTCGTGAGGCATTCGACCAGATTGAAAGCCAGACCCAGGTGATACGGCCGCGCGCATCCGGCAACGAACTGACGGTGCAGGTTTATGTCACGGTGGCGATGAAATGGCTGTTGCCGCGGCTGCATGATTTTGAGCGGCGGCATCCGAACATGCGTGTGCGGCTGTCGACGTCCTATTTCCACTGGGACTATGACGCTGACAATGCAGATGTGGCTATCATCCTGGCGCGTAAACGCAATGATGATCATTATTATCGAAACCTGTTCCGGTCACATCTGAAACCGGTCTGCTCGCCGGAGTACCTGGCGCGCGCCGGCGCCATCTCCACGCCCCAGGATCTGTTGCGCCACAAGCTGCTGTTTGTCTATTCGGCAGAAGAAGACTGGCGGTTGTGGCTCAAGGCCGCCGGTCTTGGCGAAACAAAATTGTCCAGCACGCTCGCCTTCGACAGTTATCTGCTGGCGCAGGAAGCAGCCATTGCAGGTCAGGGCATTGCCATGACCATAGGCCCTTATGCACGTGACGAGCTAGCGTCGGGAAGGCTGGTGCAACCGATTGATCTGGACGTGCCGCACCGGCACTGGTGGGCATTTGCCTGCCGCGGAACCGACCGACTGCTGCCCAAGGTGAAAGCGTTCGAAGACTGGTTGATGGAGCAGGTCGCCGCGGATGATGACATCCCCGCAGCTGCCAGGGAGGCAATTGACGCATGAGCGAAACCATTGAAGCAGAACCGCGTAAGCGTCGCAGGCGGGCGGACGCCCGCCGTGCCGCAACAGCCGGTGACACGGGCGCGATGACATTGGCGCAACAGGCGCCGGGTCAGGCAAAGGTTATGTTTGAGCCTGCACGAATAGTGTCCGATGACGAACTGGAAAGCCTGCATCTGGCCTCGCTTGAGGTGCTGGAGACAATCGGCATGGATGTAATGCTGCCGGAAGCGCGAGACTATTTTGCAGACGCCGGCGCAAACGTTGACGGCGAACGGGTGCGCATTCCAGCCGGCTTGATCATGCAGGCTCTTGCCACGGTACCTTCGCAGTTCACCTTCCATGCGCGCAACCCGGACAAGACTCTCCGGATCGGCGGTGGCTGGATGGCATTTGGAACCGTGGGGTCCGCGCCCAATTCCTCAAGCCTTGAGCGTGGTCGCCGCCCGGGCAACCTGGAGGACTATCGGGACTTTCTGAAACTCGCCCAGAGTTTCAACTGCATCGACTTCATATCCGGTTATCCGGTTGAGCCGATAGACGTTCATGCCTCGGTTCGCCATCTGGTGGCACTGAAGGACATGGCGCTGATGACCGACAAACCGTTCCACGCCTACTCGCTGGGGCTGGAGCGAATTCGCGATGGCATCGAGATCGCCCGCATTGCCCGTGGTGTGAGCCACGAGCAGCTGGAAACCGAACCTTCGCTTTTCACCATTATCAACACCAACTCGCCGTTGAAAATGGATGTGCCGATGCTGCAGGGCGTGATCGAAATGGCGCGCCGGAACCAGATTGTCTGCATCACGCCGTTTACACTGGCAGGCGCCATGGCACCGGTCACGGTTGCCGGCGCCCTGGTGCAGCAAAATGCCGAGGCGCTCGCCGGTATTGCGCTCACCCAGCTTGTGCGGCCGGGCGCACCGGTCATCTATGGCGGCTTTACCTCCAATGTTGACATGAAGTCCGGGGCGCCGGCGTTCGGCACGCCGGAATACATGAAGGCGGCGATGGTGGGCGGTCAACTGGCGCGACGTTACGGCATTCCGTATCGCACGTCGAACACCTGTGCCGCCAATGGGCTTGATGCCCAGGCTGCTTATGAAAGCGTGTTTTCCCTGTGGGGCGTGACCATGGGCGGCGGCAACCTGGTCATGCATGGCGCAGGCTGGATGGAGGGCGGACTGGTTGCCTCGCTTGAAAAGTTTGTGCTCGATTGCGACCTGATTCAAATGGTCAAGTCGTTCCTGCAGCCACTTGATTTGACTCGGGATGCGCTGGGGCTTGAGGCAATGAATGAGGTCGGTCCCGGCGGGCATTTCTTCGGCTGCGCACACACCATGGCGCGCTATGACAGCGCTTTTTACGCGCCGATGATTTCGGACTGGCGCAATTTTGAACAATGGCAGGCAGCAGGCTCACCGCACGCCGGTGACAAGGCGCAAGCCATATTGAAGCAGGCGCTGGGCGCCTATCGCAAACCGGATATTGATCCTGCTGTCGAAGATGAACTGGAGGCGTTCGTGGCCAGGCGAACCGAAGAGGGCGGTGCCCCGACCGACTTCTGATTGACCTGCGGGGTTTCTGGTTTGCGGTGCGTGCACAGCGATCAAGGAGTTGATTGTTGAAGCATGCATCGGCACATGCCACGGTGTGAACTTGAACGCCGTCATTCGAGCAGGACAGATCCAGACAATGAAAACCATCGACTATTACTATTCCACCCGGTCAAATTTCACACTGCTC
>CAYRLR010000237.1:0-4874 GCA_964424975.1 uncultured Anderseniella sp. | reverse complement strand
ATTTCCGCCGGCGGATGCCAGGCCGGCCATTCAGCCTTGCGCGACACTTTTTCCTCGCCGCTCCAGCGGAAGCCACTCCTGCCTACACCGATACCGAACCGCTTGGCTGTGCCGCCGTCCTGAACCACGTAGAGATATTTCTTGCGGGTATTGATGATCACCGTACCCGGCTTTTCACTGGTGCTGTACGATACTTCAGCAGGCAGATACTTGGAATCCATCTTCCAGGTATTGGACCCGAAATTATATTTTACATTGTTATAGACCGAGCCGGTCCGGCTTTCCGCTGCCGCCTGCCCTGCGCCACCTGAAACTGCCGCCGCAACAATTGCCACTGCTGAAAGGATCGTTTTCAACTGCATCTTCCACTCCTCTATCGCCGTGTGACTAATACCACATCCTTGCGGTCACAATCGCTCTACAAACAGCTTAAGGTCAAGACTTAAGACCACTTTCACGACATCTGAGCATACTAATCAGGCTAGATTTTGCCAAACTGTGGCACAAAAGACACACAAGAATCAGTGTAGCTGGTGTTGAGTTGAAGAATCAGGACCGCAACCGACCATGATCACAAAACCGAAAGCAGCAAACTTGTTCTCCACCAATTGCACTATCGCGTTGATTGCTGTTGCCGCGACGCTGGCGATGAGCACATTTTCCGCGGCAAACGCGACAAACTCTGCGAGAAAGTTTTTCTCACCGGACTATCTCGGACAGCCAGTCGCATTCTGTCTTGAAGGCGCCAGGGGCTGCGGCAGGCCCGCAGCGACGGTCTGGTGTCGGCTAAACGGTTACGAAAAGGCAATAAGTTTCGCCCGCCGTTCGCCCGCTGCCGGCGCCGAGTTGCGCTTTGTCGACACCGGCAACATCTGCACGGCAGGTGACTGCATCACATTCAGCCAGATCCAGTGCACGAAGCAGGCTGAGTAACTTGTCAGCCTGCCAATGCCAGCTGCAAACTGGCGAGCAGCCATTGCCGGTATTCCCGATTGCCCGGCTTCACACAATCAGCAACAGCAATTCCGGTTCGATCACCAGCTTGCCAATGCCGTGAGAATGCCTCTCCCCGAACTCATCGCCTTGACCGGCATCGCCTGCACACAGCGTAACGATACATGCGGTTTACGTTATGTTCACAGTTTGAACGGCAATCTTGCAAGCATCAGATCAACAGGATTTCTCTGGACATTGGTCACCCCATGAACGTCGGTCCTCCAGATACATCACTGCTTCCAAAGCCGTTGCGCGAGCGAATTTCAGCAAGCAGGTGGTCACCAACCGGTATGCCGGCGGCAAGCAGGCAGCCTCTGCCGGCACATGTCGAGCAACGCTCATCTGCCGTGATCGGCGCGCTGATGCGCGATACACGCGAAGCTTTTGATCGCCATCAGAGCACCCGGCCTGCCGTAAAGACAGGTACCGTGAAGCCCGATGGCGGCGCACTCACCCAGGTCAGGACCGACACCCCCGAGCCCGGTGACCTGTCGCTATTCATGCTGAACACCCTGAACCAATGTCATTGGCAGGAGTGGGTTGCCGCACACTGCAACTTTCCGGACAAGGGACCGTTCGTATCGTCTGGATGCGATGCTGCACTTGCTGCAATCGCCGGGCTCACACAGCAGATGTTCAAGGATGCCGGCGAAGACGGCGATGATCTGAGCGTTGAGATTTTTACCGAATCCGTATCGGGCTCGGCCCGCCTCACCGTATCGGGACCGTTTGCCCTGTCCATGATGACACTGCAAATGATCAAGCACGCACGCAGTGAGCTTGAATCCACGGGTGGAGTGCTTGTTACCCTGCGAGCGTCAAATACTGCCGGTTTTGAGGCACTGATTCCTGAACGGTAGAGCCTGGCACTCCCGTTGCACCCGAAAATTGCACAAGTTTCACGCAATTCGCCCTGAAACTGTGGATCGTCCGCCACAAATCACCGTGCGCGACAGCTTGGCCTTTGCACCCGGCGGTTTCATGGTGTAATTCACACGGAATTTGCGCCCGCCCATCCGCCGGCTTGGGCCGCACTTACAAAAAAAGAGCATCCATGCCCAAACGCGAAGATATCGACACGATCCTCATCATCGGAGCGGGGCCAATTGTCATCGGCCAGGCCTGCGAGTTCGACTATTCCGGCACCCAGGCCTGCAGGGCGCTGAAGGCCGAAGGTTATCGTATTGTCCTGGTCAACTCCAATCCGGCCACGATCATGACGGACCCGGATCTGGCGCACGCAACCTACATAGAGCCCATCACCCCTGAAATCGTAGAAAAGATTATCGAGAAGGAATGCACCGCGCGCCCCGGCGAAAAGCTGGTTTTGCTGCCCACCATGGGTGGTCAGACTGCCCTGAACACCGCCTTGTCGTTGAACAAAAGCGGTGTCCTGGAAAAATGGGGCGTGGAAATGATCGGGGCCCGTGCCGAGGCCATTGACAAGGCCGAAGACCGCGACCTGTTCCGCACCGCCATGAAGAAGATCGGGCTGGAGACGCCACGATCCGCCTTCGTCAACACCTCGGACCTGAAACAGCGCTTTGCCAATAACTATGAAAAAGGCATGGCGCAGGCGTCCGGCCAGGGCGCAGACACAGTAGCAGCCTTCAAGACCGAGTGGGCCAAAACCGAATTTGAACGCCGCGAAGAACAACGCCTGAGCGCTCAACAGCAGGCTTTTGAAGCCTACAAGCTCACCGGTCTTCCCGCTATTATCCGTCCATCGTTCACGCTTGGCGGCACCGGCGGCGGTATCGCCTACACGCTGGAAGAATTGTACGACATCGTACTCACCGGCGTCGAGGCCTCGCCCACCTCCGAAGTCCTGATCGAGGAATCCGTACTGGGCTGGAAAGAGTATGAGATGGAGGTCGTTCGCGATCGCGACGACAACTGCATCATTATCTGCTCCATCGAGAACCTTGATCCGATGGGGGTGCATACAGGCGATTCCATCACGGTCGCGCCAGCCATGACGCTGACCGACAAGGAATACCAGATGATGCGCAATGCCTCCATCGCGGTGCTGCGTGAGATCGGCGTGGAAACCGGCGGGTCCAATGTGCAGTTCGCTGTGAATCCGGCCGATGGCCGCCTGATCGTTATTGAAATGAACCCCCGGGTCTCACGCTCATCGGCGCTGGCGTCCAAGGCAACCGGCTTTCCAATAGCCAAGGTAGCAGCCCGCCTGGCGGTGGGATACACGCTGGACGAACTGGACAATGACATAACCGGCGGCGCCACTCCGGCCTCCTTTGAGCCCTCGATCGACTATGTGGTTACCAAGATTCCGCGTTTTGCCTTCGAGAAATTCCCGGGCTCCAGACCAAACCTTACCACCGCCATGAAATCGGTTGGCGAGGTAATGGCCATCGGCCGTACGTTCGCGGAGTCCCTGCAAAAGGCTTTGCGTGGCCTGGAAACCGGGCTGACCGGCCTCAACGAAATTGAACTGGAAGGCTACGGCAAGGACGAGGACAAGAACGTGTTCCGCCGTGCCATGTCGCTGCCCACCCCGGACCGCTTGCTCAAGGTCGCTGAATGCATGCGTCGCGGCGCCACCAGCGAGCAGGTCTTTGAATCGTCCAAATACGATCCGTGGTTCATTGAACAATTATCGCAAATCATCCAGGCCGAGGCACGCGTACGCGAACACGGCCTGCCAAAGGATGCCGGCAATTTCCGCGCCCTCAAGGCCATGGGTTTTTCCGATGCGCGGCTCGGTGAACTTACCCGCAGCACTGAGGCAAAGGTTCGCAAAGCCCGCCACAAGCTCAAGGTCATGCCGCTCTACAAGCGCATCGACACCTGTGCAGCCGAGTTTGCCTCACCTACGGCCTATATGTATTCGACCTACGAAATTGGCCTGCCAGGCATTGACGGCAACGAAGCGCAGGTAACCGACGCGAAAAAGATTGCCATTCTCGGCGGCGGGCCCAATCGCATCGGCCAGGGCATCGAGTTTGACTATTGCTGCTGCCATGCGGCATTCGCGTTGTCTGACGCAGGTTATGAAACCATCATGATCAACTGCAACCCGGAGACGGTGTCTACCGACTATGACACTTCCGACCGGTTGTATTTTGAACCGTTGACCGAAGAAGATGTGCTGGAAGTTCTGCTCTCCGAGCAGACAAGGGGCACATTGCACGGCGTTATCGTTCAGTTTGGCGGCCAGACTCCGCTCAAGCTCGCTGATGCCATCGAGAAAGCGGGCATCCCCATTCTCGGCACGTCACCGGACGCCATCGACCTGGCAGAAGATAGAGACCGCTTCGCAAAACTGCTCAACAAGGTCAAGGTGCGCCAACCGAACAACGGCATTGCCAAGTCTGGCCCCGAAGCAATCAAGATTGCCGAGAGAATCGGCTACCCGGTTGTTATCCGCCCATCCTATGTTCTCGGTGGCCGTGCCATGGAGATCGTGCACGATACCCAGAACCTCAAGCGCTACATCAAGGAAGCTGTTGTGGTTTCCGGCTCGTCTCCCGTGCTGATCGACAGCTATCTGTCGAACGCCATAGAGGTTGATGTCGATGCACTGTGCGATGGCAAGGACGTGTTCGTTGCAGGGGTCATGCAGCACATCGAGGAAGCCGGTGTCCACTCCGGCGACAGTGCATGTTCACTGCCGCCATATTCTCTCAAAAAGGCAGCCATTGACGAACTGGAGCGCCAGTCGGCGGTGCTGGCGCGCGCGCTTGGCGTGGTTGGCTTGATGAATGTGCAGTTCGCGATCAAGGACGGCGACATCTATGTGCTCGAAGTAAACCCGCGCGCCTCGCGTACCGTGCCCTTCGTGGCCAAGGTGATTGGCAGCCCCATCGCCAAGATCGCGTCGCGTATCATGGCCGGCGAAACGCTGGCTTCGTTCA
>CAYRLR010000236.1:0-4880 GCA_964424975.1 uncultured Anderseniella sp. | reverse complement strand
AGATCCAGATTGGCAGCTTTGAGCCCCGGCAGGATCGCAGCGATTGTACCGCGATAGTCAGTGATCAACCGGCGTTCCATCCGGCGCTCCGCGGTGCGGCCAAACGGATCGAGCGCCGTGCCGCGCAGGCCTTTCAGTTTTGCCAGGACGCTGAACGCCCGCATCATCCAGGGACCATATTCCTGTTTTTGCAAATGCCCGGTTTCCGGGTCACGGCGTGCCAGCAGAGGCGGGGCAAGGTGATGACGGATTTCATAATCACCCTTGAATTTGGCCGCAACGGACCGGGCAAATGATCCGTCGGAATACAGCCGCGCCACTTCATACTCGTCCTTGTAGGCCATCAGCTTGAACAGGTAGCGCGCAACCGCGGCCGTGAGTTTTTCAGAGCCCCTGATTGCCTTTGACTCCTGTACCCTCACCTCGTCGACAAAATCACGATAGGTCTGCGCATAGGCGGCGTTCTGATAAGCGGCAAGAAAACCCGCACGCCGGTTGATTTCATCATCCAGTGTCTTCGGTTTTTCCTCGACCTGCCGGGTTCCAGCCGACAGCACAGCTTCTACCGCTGCCAGATCATGGGCAGCGCGCCTGCCCCACAAGAATGCCTGCTGGTTCATCTTGATGGCAACGCCATTGAGTTCAATGGCGCGATTGATGGCGTCTTCGGAGACCGGTACAAGGCCTTGCTGCCAGGCATACCCCAGCGTGAACAGGTTGGAGGCAATGGAATCGCCCATCAGGCCTGTCGCAATGCGGGTCGCGTCAATGAACTGTGTCGCCCCCGGTTTCGTGCGGGCTTCAATCTGCACCTGCATCTGGGAACCCGGCAGCTGGAAGTCTGCATCACGGGTGAATTGCGCCGGCATCACTTCGTAGGAATTGACGACGGCATGTGTGCGTTGCCGTGAAGCACCAGACAAAATCCGCTCTGACGCTGAGGTCACGATATCGCATCCCAACAGAACATCGGCACCGCCTGCAGCAATCCGGATGGAAGCTATTTCAGACTGGGTTGCCGCCAGTTTCAGGTGGGTCACCACCGCGCCGTTCTTCTGCGACAGGCCCGCCATATCGATCATTGCGACGCCCTTGCCGTCGAGTGTCGCCGCCATGCCGATCAGATGGCCGATGGTGACGACGCCAGTGCCGCCAATCCCGGTAATCATTATCGCCCAGGGCTGGGTCAGCGGCACCAGCTGCGGCTGCGGCAACACCGGGAACGGCGTTGCTTCGGTGTTGACCGGGTTCGATACACCCTTGATCAGCTCGCCACCTTCAATGGTCACGAAGCTCGGGCAGAATCCCTTCAGGCAGGAAAAGTCCTTGTTGCAGGCCGACTGATCAATCTGCCGCTTGCGGCCAAATTCGGTTTCCTTTGGCGCAATGGCCACGCAGTTCGACTGAACGCCGCAATCGCCGCAGCCTTCGCACACCAGTTCATTGATAAACACCCGCCGGTTGGGATCGGGGAATGTGCCGCGCTTGCGGCGTCTGCGTTTTTCAGCAGCACATGTCTGGTCGTAAATGATGCACGACACACCGGTCACCTGCATCATTTCTTTCTGGACCGTTTGCAGTTCGGAGCGGTGATGCACGCTGACGTGCTCGGGGAAGCCCACATTGGACGGATATTTCCACGGCTCATCAGTAACTATGGCCATCCGGTCAACGCCTTCGGCGCGCACCTGATTGGCAATCTGTGGCACGGTCAGTCCGCCCTCATGGCTTTGCCCGCCGGTCATTGCGACAGCGTCGTTGAACAAAATCTTGTAGGTCATGTTCACACCGGATGCGACGGCGGCACGGATGGCCATCAGACCGGAGTGATTGTAGGTGCCGTCACCCAGGTTCTGGAACACGTGCTTGCGCGTCGAAAACGGCGCCTCGCCAATCCAGTTGGCCCCCTCGCCGCCCATATGGGTGGCGCCTTCGGTATTGCGCTCGGGAATGTACTGCACCATCCAGTGACACCCGATACCGGCATAACCACGCCCGCCTTCCGGCAGGACGGTTGACGAATTGTGCGGGCAGCCGGAGCAGAAATACGGGATGCGCTCGGCCAGGTTCGGCGAGTTGCTGACATTGGCCATGGAGGCCTTGATGACACCGAGGCGCTCTTCGACCTGTTTCGACTTGCGCTTCTTCAGCAATCGTTCGGCAATCGCAATGGCTATCTGGTTGGGTTCCAGCGTGCCCCATGCGGGGAACAGGGTCTGGCCCTTTTCATCCTTTTTGCCGATGACGACCGGTGCATTGGTATCGTTGCACAACTGTTCACGAATCTGGCTTTCCAGCAGCGAACGTTTCTCTTCAACCACAATGACCAGATCGAGACCGTCGGAAAATTCATCGACGATCTGCGGATCAAGCGGCCACACCATGGCGACCTTCAACAGCCGCAGGCCAAGTTTTGACGACGCCACTTCGTCGATACCGAGGTCATCGAGCGCCTGGCGCACGTCCAGATAACTCTTGCCGGTCGATACAATGCCGATCTTCGCCGTTTTGCCTCCCGACATGATGATCTTGTCGAGCTTGTTGGCCCGTGCAAACGCAACGGCTGCATAGCGCTTGTGATTGTGCAGCCGGTATTCCTGTTCAAACCGATCATCGGACGGGCGAATGTTCAACCCGCCTTCCGGCATATCGAAGTCTTTCGGCAAGGTGATCTTGACGCGATCCACCGAGCCGTCGGCAATGCCCGCCGACTCGATATTGTCGTGCACACACTTCAGGCCGACCCAGCATCCCGAATAGCGCGACAGGGCAAGTCCATAAATGCCGTAGTCGAGTATTTCCTGAACACCTGCGGGATGCAGGACCGGAATCATGGCATCCATCATGGCAAATTCGGACTGGTGGGGTACGGTGGAGCTTTCAGCCCCATGGTCATCACCCATCAGCGCCAGCACACCGCCATACCTGGATGTACCTGCGGAGTTTGCATGGCGCAACACGTCGCCCGAGCGATCAACACCCGGTCCCTTGCCATACCAGATTGCAAACACGCCGTCATAGGCGCCCTCACCGCGCATCTCCGCCTGCTGGGCACCCCAGATGGCGGTTGCAGCAAGGTCCTCGTTGATGCCCGGTTCAAATCGAACATTGGCGGGTTGGGTATACTTCACCGATTTCAGGAACTGCTGATCCAGCCCGCCAACCGGCGAACCGCGATAGCCCGTTACATACCCGGCGGTATTCAGGCCGTCGCGTTCATCGCGCGCGCGCTGCATCAGCGTCAGCCGCACAATGGCCTGGGTTCCGGTCATGAAAACCTGGGATTTCGAGAGGTCGAATTTATCGTCGAGCTTTACCGGCTTCAACGCCATTACTCATAACTCCATGTAATTCGAAAAGGTCAGCAATGCTGACATACTTTTTCGCCAAGCGTCAAATCAACTTTCAGGCACAGTGTGTGCCAAAGCCCGGGCTTCGGCAAGCACTGACCCCGTTTGAATTAACCGCTTGCCGCGGTGCAATCGATGATCTAGGTTTTGCGGCACGGGGTTGTATTGGCCACCCCGTCAGGCAAGTCGCCCAAGCGCCGTTCACTCTGCTATGGAGGGAACCCGCAAGATGGGCGACTTTTTTATTTCCGCTGAAGACCTTTCACACCGGCAGGCAACGGCCGAACCGGTTCGCATCTTTGACGTGCGCCGGCCACCTGCCATCGAACCCGTCTCGCGGTTCCTGCCGGGCAGCCGCTGGCGCAACCACATGGAAGCGCTTAACTGGGCCGGGAACCTGTCCCGGCAAAACCTGATCGTGCTGAACTGCATGCACGGGCACAATGTATCGCAGATCGCCACCGCCCTGTTGAGGCAACAGGGCTACAACGCCCGGGCATTGGCAGGCGGCGTGGACGGGTGGATTGAAGCAAACCTGCCCACAATCGCCCAAAGCCGGCTATGTCCGGTGGACGCAGAGCCGGGTATCTGGGTGACACCCATCAATCTGAAAATTGACCGCGTTGCATGCCCGTGGCTGATATCGCACTTCATTGACCCGGATGCGGTGTTTCATTTTGCACAAGCAGAATGGGTAATTGATATCGCGGATGAACTTGGTGGCATTGCTTTCGATACGCCGGCTGCGGTCATTGACCATGATGGCGATCTTTGCAGCTTTGACACATTACTGCGCGAATTCGATCTGCATGATCCGGTTCTCGATCAACTGGCAATCATTGTACGCGGTGCCGATACGGACAGGAATGATCTTGCCCCGCAAGCCGCAGGGCTGGCGTCGATCATGCTGGGAAATTCCATCCTGGCCAAAACCGACCGTGATGTCTTGCGGCTCGGTTTTCCGGTTTACGACGCACTGTATGCACGCCTAAAACAGTCGCTTGATGATATCGACGGCTTGCAGCCGATGGCCGAATAAGGGGTGGTGGCAATGTCTGATGGACCCGCAACTTCATTTCGTGAGGCCGTGCGTGTTTTTGCACGCATCGGCTGCCTGTCATTTGGCGGCCCGGCAGGGCAGATTGCATTGATGCACCGTGAACTGGTTGAACAGCGTTCCTGGCTGAGCGAACAGGATTACCTGCGTGCCCTTAATTTCTGCATGCTGCTGCCCGGCCCCGAAGCCATGCAGCTGGCAACCTATGCCGGGTGGCGCCTTCACGGGGTACGCGGCGGACTGATGGCAGGCCTGCTGTTTGTGTTGCCGGGAGCTGCCATCGTGCTCGTCATCTCGGTCCTGTATTCACTGTTCGGCAGACTACCCATCGTGGAAGCCATGTTCTTCGGCATCAAGGCGGCGGTCCTGGCCATCGTTCTGGAAGCCCTTATTAGGGTGTCGCGTCGGGCGCTTAATGTCCCCTGGCACTGGATGATCTCCGTTGCCGCCTATCTGGCCCTGTTCGATTTCGC
>CAYRLR010000235.1:0-4905 GCA_964424975.1 uncultured Anderseniella sp. | reverse complement strand
AGTCACGGTGGCGTGGTGCTGGGTATCCTGCCATTGGCGACGGCGGCGGCGGCAATCGCGTTTGCAGGTGAAAACCCATCTTTGAAATTCTGGGCATGGGCAGTTGCCGGTTCTGTTGCCGTCGTGGCATTTGCCGTGCTGAATGCCGGCGGGAGCGAGTTTTATGGTGCAGACCTGTGGCTGCTGGGTTCCATTGTTGCAGCGGCTGTCGGCTATGCTATATCAGGTGACCTGACCAAACGGCTGGGTGGATGGCAGGTCATCTCCTGGTGCCTGCTGGTCATGGTGCCGATCATCATCGTGCCCGTCGCGCTCACCTTGCCGGAGGTAAACTGGCAGGCATCGACCTCTGCATGGCTGGCATTTGCCTACGTGGCCGTGTTCTCGCAGTTTCTCGGCTTCTTCTTCTGGAACAACGGCATGGCGCTTGCCGGTGTGGCCAGGGTCGGCCAGGTCCAGTTGCTGCAGATTTTTGTCACCCTGGCAGGATCCTGGGCACTGCTTGGCGAGACCGTGTCGGCGCTCACTCTTGGCTTTGCGCTGGCGGTCGCGTTTTGTGTCTGGATGGGCCGCAAGGCCTGAAATGACCAGCCGTCAGAACACGCCTGCCTCAAGCCCCGCAGCCATGGCCAGGCCGAGGTCCTCGACCTGCTGCGTAAACCCGTCCTGCCACCCGCCGTGCAGGATCATTGGTTCCTGCACCAGCTTCCAGCGCAGCCCGCCGGTGATGCTTTCGATAGCGCGCCGTGTCCCGGTACCGTCCAGCCCCGCGCGAATATAGACCCCCAGCGGCAATCCCTGTTTCTCCTCGATCACGCCATAATAGGTACGATCAAAAAAATCCTTCAGGGCACCCGACATATAGCCGAGGTTCTCCGTGGTGCCGAGAATGATGGCGTCACATGCAAGCACATCTTCCGGGCCTGCCTCGAATGGCGTCTTCACCACGACTTCTATGCCGGACACATCGGGCGATGACGCCCCGCACACCACCGCATCGCGCAGTGCGATGGTGTTGGGCGACGGCACATGCGCAACGATCAGAAGTCGTTTTGTCACGAGTGCCCCTGAACCGGGCGCGGCGCGTAAGGTGCTTCGAGCGAAGCAATCTGCGCATCGGTAAGCTTGATGTTGGTTGCCGCAACCGCGTCACTCAGGTGATGTGATTTGGTCGCCCCGATGATCGGCGACGTTATGCCCTTGGCCAGCACCCACGCCAGCGCGATCTGCGCCGGTTTCACATCAAGCTTTGACGCCAGTTTTTCAACCCTCGCCAGCACGGCATAATCCTGCTTCGTGCCAAAATACCCCTGTGCAATCTTGTCGGTCTGCCCGCGTGATGTCGCGCCCTTGCCGTCCCTGGGCTGGTTGCCGGCCAGGAAACCGCGCGCCATCGGGGACCACGGCACCAGCGCCACCCCTTCTGCCTCGCAATAGGGGATCATCTCGCGTTCTTCCTCGCGATAGCACAGGTTGTAGAAGTTCTGCATCACCTGGAACTGCGCCCAGCCATTGGCGCGCTGCATTTCACGCAGCTTGGCAAACTGCCAGGTCCACATGCTGGATGCACCGAGATAGGTTGCCTTGCCGGCCCGCACCACATCGTTCAGGGCTTCCGCCAGTTCCTCGAAGCCTGTGTCAGGGTCAAGCCGGTGAATGTACAGCAAGTCGATGTAATCAGTCTTTAACCGCTTGAGCGACGCATCGACAGCTTCGAGAATGTGCTTGCGTGAAAGCCCCTTGTCATTGGGTCCGTCCCCCATCGTCAGGCACACCTTGGTTGCAATCACGGCGTCCGACCGCTTCATGTTGGCTGCGACGAAGTTGCCGAGAATTTCTTCGCTGGCACCGGTTGAATAGAAATCCGCCGTGTCGAAGAAATTGATGCCCGCATCCAGTGCACCGGTCAGGAAGGGCTGAGCTTCAGCCTCGCCCAGCACCCAGGGATGATGCGGCCAGCCCGGCGTGCCATAACTCATCATGCCAAGGCACAGCCTGGATACCTTGACGCCTGCCCCACCCAGTTTCACATAGTCCATACGACAGATCTCCTATCACGGCGTTTGAACGCAATCGTCCGCCCTGCGGCGGACGGAAAAATCAGCACAGATGTCAAAGATTACCGCGAACGGCGGTATCATCATCGCAAAACTATGGGTGAATGCTGATCAGCGGTCAATCAGCTCAGGAATCAAAAAAGCGATTCAGTTGAGGCCATTGGCCAAAACTAGAACCGCTTTCCAAACCGCAGGGCGTACATCCGGCCTCTACGTCTATGCTGGTAGATATAGGGGTTAATTGTGAAGATTCAATGAACGTGGCGAAATAAAATGAACCATGTCAGTTTTTTTCAGCAGAAACCTGAGATAAAACAATGCTTTCGCGACCTCCTGTTTGCATCATCCAACTGGCCAGACCAGCGAATTCAGACAGTTTTCCGGCCCCTTCCGGCACCGATGAGAAATAGTTCAGCATCGGATACACATAGGCATCGGCAAGAGAAAATTGCTCACCGGCCATCCAGTGGTCTGCAGCAAGACGCTCAAGTTCGCCAAGAATAAGGTCTGCGCGCTGCAGCCCGGGCATGGGGTTGGCGTCCTGCCACGGCACATACACCCCCCACACCAGGTGCGGGTATAATTCATTGTCCGCCAGTTGCATGATTTGCCTCGCCCGGGCGCGAGCCTTCACATCGTCAGGCATGAGATCAGGCCCCTCGAAAGCCTCATCTACATAGGCCGTGATGGCACCGGTTTCATAAAGCTCGAATGCGCCGTGGCGCAATGCTGGTACGCGCCCGAACGGGTTCAGATCGAGATAGTCGCGCGGCGGACCGCCGTCAGCAAACACGTCTATGGGACGCAGCGTGTAGTCTATACCCTTCTCGGCCAGCGCAATGCGGCAGATCCTGACATAGACGCTGTAGTCAGCACCAAACAGTTCAACGCGATCGCTCACAGCGATGCAGCAGCCCTGGCTGCCTGGTCATAGTGGCCGGACAGAACCCGCAGCTCTTTTGCAAGTGCCGATGCAGTTTCGGCTTTCAGGCCCAGCGACTTGATGGTTTCCACCAGCAATTCCTCGCGCACTTCACGGTAGTTGCGGCACGCTTCTGCGCCCTTGTCGGTCAGCAGCACGGTTTTTTCCTTGCCCGATTTGCCGGACTTCACCAGCCCGGCCTTCTCCAGTTTGCGAATGGAGTAGGTCACAAGGTGGGTGTCTTCAATGTTCAGCACCAGGCAGATGTCAGCCAGTCGCTTGGCCTTGGTGCGGTGGTGCACGGAGAACAACACCAACACGTCCAGCGCCGCGAGCCCGTCGATACCTGCCGCTGTCATGCAACGCACCATCCAGCGCTCAAAGGCATTCGATGCCATGATCAGGCCAAACTCAAACTCGGATAGCGCCGGCATTGCCCCCTGCGCCAGGTGCGAGGAAGACACGATCGGGCCAACTTTCGCGGGCTTTTCATTATTCATGTTGACAATTTACCGATAAATCGTAGACGTTGGCAATCATTATTTCGTCACGCGTCATGAGTGACGGGCAAGCGCAGGAGCACGCAATGGCCAAATGGGATTTCTGGATTGATCGTGGCGGCACCTTCACCGATCTGGTGGCCCGCACGCCCGACGGGGTCTTGAAAGCCCACAAGCTGTTGTCGGAAAATCCGGAAAACTATCGTGATGCCGCCATCCAGGGCATTCGTGACCTGATGGGCATCGCCAGCGATGCCCCCATACCGGCAGATCAGATTGCAGCGGTCAAGATGGGCACCACCGTTGCCACCAATGCGTTGCTGGAACGCAAGGGTGATCGCACATTGCTGTTGACCACGCGCGGGTTTCGCGACGCGCTGGAAATTGGTTACCAGGCTCGACCCAACATCTTTGACCTCAACATCATCAAACCGGAACTGCTCTATGAGCAGGTAGCCGAAGTCGATGAACGTGTACTGGCCGACGGCACCGTGGAAACGCCACTGGACAAAGCAGGCACAAGATCGGCACTGCAGAGCGCCTTTGACAGCGGTATCCGTGCCGTTGCCATCGTGTTCATGCACGGCTACCGCTATACCGATCACGAAACCCGCGCCGGCGAAATCGCCCGCGAAATCGGTTTTACCCAGGTTTCGATCTCGCACATGGTCTCACCGCTGATGAAACTGGTCGGTCGTGGGGACACCACCGTTGTGGATGCCTACCTGTCTCCCATCCTGCGCCGCTATGTCGATCAGGTTGCAACGGAACTCGGCACCGAAGGTACCGGCTGCCGCTTGATGTTCATGCAGTCCTCCGGCGGACTGACCGCAGCCGAACTGTTCCAGGGCAAGGACGCCATCCTGTCGGGTCCTGCCGGTGGTGTTGTCGGCATGGTTGAAACCGGGCGCATGTCGGGTTTTGAAAAGCTGATCGGATTTGACATGGGCGGCACGTCGACGGACGTCGCGCATTTCGACGGCGAGTTTGAACGTGCCTTTGAAACCGAAGTGGCCGGTGTTCGTATGCGCGCACCCATGATGCGCATCCACACGGTTGCGGCCGGTGGCGGTTCCATCCTGCATTATGACGGATCGCGCTTCCGCGTCGGCCCGGATTCGGCTGGCGCCAACCCCGGGCCCGCCTGTTATCGCCGTGGCGGACCGCTTGCCGTGTCGGATGCCAACGTCATGCTCGGCAAACTCAACCCGGATCACTTCCCCGCCGTATTCGGGCCCCATGGGGATCAGCCGCTTGATGCGACTGTGGTGCATGAAAAATTCACTGCCATGGCAAACGATATAGGCGGCGGCAAGTCTCCCGAAGACGTGGCCGAAGGCTTCATCCGCATTGCGGTTGAAAACATGGCCAATGCCATCAAGAAAATTTCCGTACAGCGCGGCTATGATGTGCAGGGCTATGCGCT
>CAYRLR010000234.1:0-4912 GCA_964424975.1 uncultured Anderseniella sp. | reverse complement strand
ACCATGCCTATCCGGCCGGAAACCGTAGTGCCCCGAAAACATCTGAAAAAATCGAAACGCTGCGAGGCTTCATCAAATGTCTCGCCATTGAAATTCGTCAGTGCAGTAATGTCGGCACCTTCCGCAGACAACCGCTCCAGAAGCACAACACTGTCTTCAATTGCCCCCGGCACCATGTCATGCCAGCGCCCGCGAAATGACCGGATCAGGGCTTCCTTGTCCGGGTGTCGCGCGATCAGGTCGGCTTCACCCGGTGCCCATTCCTGAACCCGGTCCTGTGCGGTTATCCAGTCTTGCGAACAGACATCACGCAGGAAAGTTCGGCGCTCATCCTCATCCGGTATCAGATCAAGATAAGCCAGTTCAGGGTTAAAATTCAGCAGCACGTTGCCAATATCAAAAACAATATGCCGGACAGCCATCAGCTTATGCCAAATTCGCTGAACGGGATGAAGCTGAGCAGCGCTCCCTGCTTCACGGATGATGTTTCTTCTAGGACTTCGATCAGCCCGGTTGCCTGCCGCAAGCCTGAAATCAACCCGGACCCGTCACGTTCGAACTTGTGCAGCACCGGGCCATCGCCGGTATTGTCGATCCAGCCGCGCCAGAATTCGCGCCGGTCGGTTTTCTTTTTTGCAAACGCGAACCCGGCCGGCAGCGGATAGCGCTGCGGCACCTGCCAGGTCGCACCCTGCAAGCGGGCAAACATCGGCTGGGCATACAGTAGGAACGTCACAAAGGCCGCCACGGGATTGCCCGGCAAGCCAAAGAAGACCGTATCGCCGATCTGCCCCATCGCCAGCGGCCTGCCGGGTTTCACAGCCAGTTGCCAGGCGTGAAGTGTACCCAGCGACTGGATTGTCTCGACAATGAAATCGGCTGCCCCACGGCTCGCGCCACCTGTGGTGAGAATGATGTCACACTCATGTGCGGCAGTGCGCACGGCGCGTTCAACCCGCACCTGGTCATCGGCTATCACGCCATAGTCGACCGCTTCGGCCCCGACCGTGTTCAGCAAGCCGCGCAACAAATGATGATTGCTGTCATAGACCTTGCCGTCACCCAGAATGTTGCCGGGCCGGATAATTTCGTCTCCGGTTGAAATCAACCCGACCCTGAGCCGTTCAAACACCTTGATACGACCCGCGCCGCCGGATGCAATGGCGGCCACGTCCTGGGGCCGCAATCGTTGTCCCGCCTGCAGCATCACCTCGCCTTGCTTGACGTCTTCACCGGCAAGCCGGGTATTGGCGCCGGGTTTCAGCCCCTTCGGTACAACCAACTGGGTTCCATCAACCTTTGCGTCCTCCTGCATCAGGCAGGTATCTGCCCCTTTCGGCATCATCGCCCCGGTAAAAATGCGCGCCGCTTCGCCTTTTTTCAGGGCTCGTTCCGGCGCATGTCCTGCAGCCACCCGGATAACCACTTCCAGTTTTGTGAGTTTTTTGGCGTTCAGGTCCGCACCGGCAAAGGCATAACCATCCACGGCTGCATTGTTGAAGGCAGGAATATTATGCGGGGCTGCATACTGTTCAGCCAGCACGCGGCCGTGTGCCCGGGACAGCGGAACCGTCTCCACAGCGGCAACCGGGGACATGCGCTCCAGAATGAGAGCAACCGCATCATCATGGCGCATCCGGTCCTTGTCGTGCAGAAAACAGTCATCAAGCAGCTTGCGTGTCATTTGGTTTACGGCACCTCGACCAGACCGGTTCGCCCGCAGATGAAGTCTGCCAGCGCAAATATGTTATCACGATCATAGACCGGAACCGGACAATCCGTAACGGTGCCATTGGCGGCAACGGCTACAATGGTTTCATCATCGTCGCTCAGTTTCGGATTGTCGGTCTCGAGATTGCGCACCTCGATCTTGTCGTGACCATCGCGCTTGTAGCCTTCCACGATCACCAGGTCACAAGGATCCAGCCTGGCCAGCATCTCGGCAAGCGATGGTTCTGCATCGCCCCGCAATTCGGAAATCACCGCCCAGCGGTGCCGGGACACCACGGCAACCTGCGCTGCACCAGCGGCGCGATGGCGAAAACTGTCCCGCCCCTCATGATCGATATCGAATGAATGATGCGCGTGCTTGATCGTCGAGACCCGATAGCCGCGGCCGGTGAGTTCGGTTACCAACCGCTCCACCAGCGTGGTCTTGCCGGCGTTCTTGAATCCGGCCACGCCGATAACGCGCTGTGTCATGCTGCCAACTCCTGCGCAATGCGCTCGGCTTCCGGCACATCGTCGGGCCGGTTCACATTGAAGAACGGATCAAACCCGCGCGCGGAAAACTCGACTGCAACCAGCTTGTGCCGTGCCGTCCATACATCAACCTTGCGGATGTCTTCATCCACCAGCGCCGATTGCAGATCATCCTTCAGCCGCACCGGCCACAGGCCGAAGACCGGGTGATTGCGTCCTTGCGAGGCGGCACAGGCCATATCTGCACCTTGTTGCTCAATGGCTTCCAGCAACCGGCTGACAAAATCAGTTGGAAAGAACGGCGTATCGGTCGCAGCCGTCGCCACCCACTGTGCGTCAGGGGCATTTTCCGCCGCCCACGACAACCCGGCCAGCACACCGGCCAACGGTCCCGCGAAGCCGTCGACCGTGTCCGGCATGACCGGCAGCCCGTACCCGGCAAATCGGCCGGGATCACCATTTGCATTCAGGATAAGATCGCCGACCTGCGCACCGAACCGGTCAATCACATGATCCAGCACCGGCTGGCCGGCAAGTTCGATCAAACCCTTGTCGCCACCACCCATGCGCCGGGCAAGGCCGCCGGCTAGTATGCAACCAACAACCTTACTCACTGCCTGCTCCCTTGCGCCGGTGCTTGCTGTCTTCTTCGTCGACTTGAGCCAGATCGGCATCAAACTCGATGCGTTCAGCCCCCGACAGCGCGACGAACCGCTTGCCGCGCGCCCGGCCGATCACCGTCATGCCCACCTGGCGGGCAAGCTCAACCCCCCAGGCAGTGAACCCGGAGCGCGACACCAGAATGGGAATTCCCATGGCAGCGCATTTGAGGATCATTTCGGATGTCAGCCTGCCGGTGGTGTAGAACAGCTTGTCGTCGGGCGAAACCTTGTGAAGAAACATCCAGCCGGCAATCTTGTCGACGGCATTGTGCCTGCCCACATCCTCCAGATAGACCAGCGGCTTGTCGGCCTTGCACAGCACGCAGCCATGAATGGCACCCGCCTTCAGATACAGGGACGGTGCCGTGTTGATCTTCTTCGTCAGCGTATAAAGCCACGACGTCCTGATCCGCGCGTCGCGCGACAGCTTGATGGTTTCGAAATTCTCCATCATGTCGCCAAACACCGTGCCTTGTGCACAGCCGGACGTGCGGGTTTTCTTCTTCATCTTCTCTTCGAAATCGGTCTCGCGCACGGTGCGCACGACAATCACTTCAAGGTCGTCGTCATAATCAATGCCGGTAATCTCGTCGTCGTGCTGCAGCATGCCCTGATTGAGCAGATAGCCCACTGCCAGCCAGTCGGGATGATCCCCGATGGTCATCGAGGTGACGATTTCCTGGGCATTGAGATAAATCGTCAGCGGGCGCTCCTGCACCACATGGGTCTCGACCTGCTGACCGGTCTGGTCGATACCGGTAACCGCGCGTGACAGGCGCTCGTCATCCGGGTCGGGCACGATGGCAAATTCCGATATGTCGCGCGCCGTATTCATGTGTGCGGGTAAATTCGCTGCGGCGGAATATGCAGTACGATGTCGTCGCCCACCGAAATACCGCCTTCACGCTCCACCCACGCCACGAGTCCACGCTTGTTGCGCGCCAGCTTCGGAAACGCCATGCCCTGGCCGGGATGATGTTTTTCAATGACGTCGCCCACATAGCGGCAGGGCGCATTTTCACCATCGACAATCAGTGTTGCGCCTGAAGAAAACATCATGCGTGTAGATGGCGGCAGAAGGGTAATATCCGGAATACCTGACGTGACCAGGTTCGCACCGACCCATTCCGGTTTCAATGCCGCGATACCCAGCAGGCCGGCCACTTCGCGCAATTCCTCATCCGACAGTATGGATACCTGCCGGGTATTGGCCACCGGGGTACCGCGTTTGTACTGCGCCAGCATACGGCTGTCCGAGCGGTAGCCGCGACCGGAATGGCAATCGCCGACAATGCCGTCAAATGTCATGTCCAGCTGGTCCACACGGGCTTTCTCAAGCCCGGTCTCACGGTCCGGACTGCACAACAATGCCGCCACCGTGCCGGTCAGTTTCGATTTCTCAAGTACTGCCATGGTCTGCCCTTTTCAATTGCGGGCTTGTGTATAGAGCATTTCCCGCAAAAGTGGCTACCGGTTTTGCTCGAACACCGGGATACTGCTCGGGTCTGACTCAGCCAAACCCGGACAGGCCCCGTCATCTTCAGGCGTCGACAGACCGCCATGGCGAACAAACCAGCACCAGCTGCGACTACTCCGCTGCCGCCATCTGCTCATTGCCCGCAGGTACCACCCTGGCTGCGCAGAACTTGAACTCCGGTATCTTTCCGTACGGATCAAGCGCGGCGTTGGTCAGCAGGTTGGCCGCAGCTTCAACAAACGCAAACGGGATGAAGATGGCTCCCGGCGGCACCTGGTCGTCCTGCCGCACCATGATGTCGACTTCACCACGGCGCGTCGATACCCGCACCATGTCGCCGGCCTTGATGCCGAGCTTGCTGATATCGGTTGCATTCATCTGAACCACCGGCTCCGGGTTCACCGCATCCAGCACGAAGGAGCGCCGTGTCATGGCGCCCGTATGCCAGTGCTCAAGCTGACGACCGGTTGAGAGAATGTAGGGATAATCTGCATCCGGCGTCTCATCCGGCGCTATTACCCTGGCGGGAACCATCTTGCCGAGACCGGTTGCCGTCGGGAACCTGTCCGAG